>JALVEJ010000015.1 GCA_027031025.1 Flavobacteriales bacterium
ATCTACCCCCAGACCTACTAGGTTTTTAAAAACTAGCAGGTCTTTCCATACTTTATACTTTCCTCTAAAACATTTCCTCACTTCCTCAAAATATAAGCAATAGTAAAGTCAGCAGTAGTAAATACACATTAAAGCGCATAATATATAATGAAGCAGAAAAATCCTCATTTCCTCAAATTAAATCCGGCCATTTCGATACAATTTTACTCGCTACCTCGCAAAATCGCAAAATCACTCAATGACCTAGTTCTTCTATTCCTTACTTCCTCAATTCCTCAATTCCTCAATTCCTCATTTCCTCATTTCCTCATTTCCTCAAATAACCTAATAACCATATCACCAATTATTACTAAATTTGCATCAAAACCATAAAATTCTATTTCATGGCAAAATTCATCAAACTATACAACGACCACACCGACCAAATTCTCATAGACGAAGTAGTTGAAACCCTTCGCAACGGTGGTTTGGTGATTTATCCGACCGATACGGTTTACGGTTTGGGGGCGTCAATCAAAAGCAATAAAGCCATAGAAAAGTTGGCACAACTTAAAGGTACCAAAGTCGATAAAGCCAACTTTACATTTTTGTTTTCCGGTTTGAGCAATTTGTCTGAATATACCAAGCAAATCGATACGGCGACATTTAAAATCTTAAAAAAAGCTTTTCCCGGACCTTACACCATGATTTTGCCGGCCAATAACAATCTACCTAAAATTTTTAAAAAACGAAAAACTTTCGGCATGCGTATTCCCGACAATCCCATTTTGCTTAAAATCATTGAAAAATTGGGGCACCCAATCGTCAATATTTCCATCAAAGATGACGATGAAGTTGTAGAATACACCACCGATCCGGAATTGATAAATGAAAAATGGGGTAAATTGGTAGATGTCATTATCGATGCCGGTTATGGCGACAATAATCCGTCAACAGTAATTGATTTAACCGGAGACGAACCGGAAATCATCCGTGAAGGTAAAGGAGATATTGACCGGCTGTTTTAATTGAAAATGGATAATAAAAACCACATAAGACACGTAAGGACACAAAAGAAAAAAACTTATACCGCTAACACATTCGATATAGTTCAATAAATTGTACTATTTTCATGTAGTAGCGGTATAATACCCCAAACCATTTTAGACTATTTTTATTTGGAATTGGTATTATGTGAACTTATGTGTCTTATGTGGTTCAAAAAAATATAATTCCTCAATCAAAACTGGTCATTTCGGTACAATCCCGATTATCATCGGGACCACTCAATGACCTACGTATTCAATTCCTCATTTCCTCAAATTGTAAGCAGAAATAAACAATGAAGCAGAAATAAACATTAAAGAACCTAATAACCTATGAAGCACAAAAAATCCTCAATTCCTCTAATTAGTAACCATCAAAGAACAAAATATTCTATAAAATCAAACTTTTTACTTTCAACTTTTAACTTTCAACTAATATGAACATACATTTTATTGCCATTGGCGGTGCGGCTATGCACAATCTGGCTATCGCTTTACATAAAAAAGGCTACAAAGTCACCGGAAGTGACGACGAGATTTTTGATCCGTCCAAATCACGATTGGAGAAATATGGGCTATTACCCGAAAAATTCGGTTGGTTCCCCGAAAAAATCACGCCGGATATCGATGCCATTATTCTAGGTATGCACGCCAAGTCCAACAATCCCGAATTGCTTAAAGCACAGGAATTGGGTTTAAACATTTATTCCTATCCTGAATACTTGTACTTGCAAAGTCAAAATCAAAAGCGGGTCGTCGTGGCAGGGTCGCATGGCAAAACGACCATCACGTCTATGATTTTGCATGTTTTGGCTGCGCAAAACAAAGATGTCAATTATATGGTCGGTTCGCAACTCAAAGGTTTTGAAACCATGGTCAAACTCGATGACCGGCTCGATACCATTATTTTAGAAGGTGACGAATATCTGTCATCACCCATTGACCCACGCCCGAAATTTTTATGGTATCAGCCGCATTTAACCGTAATCAGCGGCATTGCTTGGGATCATATGAACAAATTTCCCGACAAACAAGACTACATCAACCAATTTGCGCGGTATATTGATACGATTGAACCCGGTGGTATTTTGATTTACAATGAAGAAGATGCTGTTCTTAAAGATTTGGTTAAACAACATCAAAAGAATATCAAAACCATAGCTTACCGGACACCCGAATATGAAAAAGACGGTGATCATTTTTATCTCATTACGGAACAAGGCAAGATACCCATGCAAATACTGGGGGCGCACAATATGCAAAATACCGAAGCTGCCCGTTTGATTTGTAATGAACTCGGTGTATCCAAGCCTGATTTTTATCAAGCTATGCAAAGCTTTAAAGGAGCGGATAAGCGATTGGAAAAATTGGTTGAAAACGATAAAAGTGTCATCTTTAAAGATTTTGCGCATGCCCCGTCCAAAGTAGGTGCCAGTGTCAAAGCCGTCAAAGAAAGCTACCCCGATAAAAAAGTAGTAGCGGTTTTAGAATTACACACTTACAGTAGTTTGAACCGTAAATTTTTACCCGAATACAAGGACAAACTCAACGCAGCCGATGAAGCCGTAGTGTTTTATTCGCCCAAAGCAGTTGCTTTAAAAGGTTTAGCCCCGATCCCGCCGGAATTAATCAGTCAAGAATTTAATTACCCCGGACTGAAAGTCTTTACCGACCCCGTAAAATTACATAAGTATTTATATGATTTGGATTTAAAAAACACGGCTTTGCTTCTGATGAGCAGTGGTAATTACGGTGGTTTGGATTTTGACAAGCTTATCAAAAAAGTTGAAGGCGACATGTAGTGCGCCTACGAACTAAGCATTAGGAAGATGTGTGATTGTGTAGCAGACAATTATTTTATATGAAATTGCATTCATCTCGTGCGAAAGAGGCGAGAGAGGATAAATCTTTGCTTAATATATAGTATCTTATGGTTTTGGATTCCTGCGTCATAAAACTTTTAAATACGCTATGCTGTCATATATAAACATTTATATTTTTTCAATCCTATTGTCAGTAATCAAAATCTCCTGAGGTTTATGCCTCAAATTATATTCTGAACTCATTGAAAAGCCATAAGCGCCGGCATTTTTGATCATCAAAATATCATCTTTTTGGACGTGACTTAACCAACGGTTTCTGGCAAAGGTGTCTTCTTCACATAACACACCGACAACATCATATTTTTCAGTAGTAGGCTCGTTGTTTGACAGGTTGACGATTTCGTGATACGCATCATAATACATCGGTCTGATGAAATGATGAAAACCCGAATTGACACCTACAAATTTTTTATGATAACCTTGTTTGACTATATTAACTTTTACCAAAAAGACACCGGATTCGCTGACTAAAAATTTTCCGGGTTCAAATTTAATACGGACAGGATAGGGTAGAGCATCAATTTTGTGTTTGATGTAACCGGCATAGGCTTGCAAATTAATTGCCTTGTCATCAGGATGGTATTTTACCTTAAAACCGCTTCCCAAATCAATATATTTTAACCGGTCAAAGTGTTTGGCAAAGTCAAAAATAACGTCTGCCGAACGGGCTAAATCTAGCCAAGTATGAACATCCGAACCGGTGTGTAAATGTAAAGAATCAACCTTTAAACCTTTGTCTATATATCGTTTGATGATGTCCAGTTGATTAATGGGAATGCCGAATTTTGAATCGTTGTGTGCCGTGGCTATTTTTTGATTACCACCGATTTGATTTCCCGGATTAATCCGTAAACCGATTGACGTATAGGGAAATTTTTTTAAAATGATATCAAAGTATTCCGTAGCGCCTACATGGGTGTGAATTTGATGGGATAAACCGAACAGCAATTCTTCCTCCGACGGGCAACTCGGCGTATAGATAATTTTTTCTTTTGGAAAACCAACTGACAATGCTCTTTTGATTTCATTAACCGAAACGGCATCAACGCCCAAGCCGTTTTGAAGCATTATTTTTAAAATTTCCGGATTTTCATTAGCTTTCATGGCATAATGAAGCTCATAAGGCAAATCCTTAAAAAAACTTTGCAATTGTTGTATTTGCCTGTTTATCACATATTTCGAATAAATATAAACCGGTGTGCCGAATTCTTTGGCTATTTTGATGAGAAAATCGTGATCATTTAATGGATTTTTCATGCTGTTGAGGTTTGATATACAACTTATTATGAAAGAGATTCCGGTATATTGTCGGTATCGGTAATAAGGACTGTTTCTGCCTTTTGCAAAGCCTCATTTATCAAATTTTCTATGTCCAATTTAGCATATTGTTCTTTGACATATTTTAGTTGCGCCTTGGTTTCTGGCGATTTAGGTGTAAACAGACTGCAAGCGTCGTCATGTGGTAAAATAGAAATCTTGTACGTTCCGATTTTCTGTGCCGTTTCAATGATGAATTTTTTATCTAATGCCACAAGCGGACGAATAACAAGCATATCTGTTGCTTCTTCGGTAGCTTTCATGTTTTCAAGAGTTTGTGAAGCAACTTGCCCCAAAGAGTCACCGGTAACTAACGCTTTGGCTTTTTCTATTGTTGCCAATTTTTCACCTATTTGCAACATAATACGTCGTAATAAAATCAAGCGTAAACGCGAATCGGTATGTTTGGCAATGGCTTGCTGAATATCTAAAACCGGAATCAGATAGAGTTTAATTTGCCCTTGAAAATCCGTGAGTTTTTTAACCAGCATTTTAACTTTTTCAATAGATTGCGGCGATGTTTTCGGCACCGAATGAAAGTGTGCCGCCGTTATATGTAAGCCGCGGTTCATAGCCATAAAAGTGGCTGCCGGAGAGTCGATGCCGCCGGACAACATGGCAATAGCTTTACCGGAAGTCCCGACCGGTAAACCGCCGATTCCGGGAATAATCTTAGAATAAATCAAGGTGTATTTGCCGCGGACTTTAATGTGAAGTTTAAAATCAGGATGGGTTAAATCTACCTTTTTACCCAATTTTTCATGGATCTCACTCCCAACACGACGAGCTATATCCAATGAACTGAATGGGACACTTTTGTTAATGCGTTTAGCAATGACGGCAAAACTTTCAAATTCATCAATATATTGTTGGGCATGTGCTACTGATTTTTCTACAATTTCTTCCATGCTTACACCGGTTGTGTCAGCTACATAAAAACCGGTGATGCCGGGTGTATTTTTAACTTTAAAAATGATTTCTTGCAAAACATCGTCCGGTATTTCTTTTACAATTTCAATAAAATATGAACCGCCATGTGCTTTCGAGAAGCTAAGGTATGCTTTATAATTAGCCAGCTTTCGTTTTAAATTTCTGACTAGTTGTTTGATAAAAATGTTTTGATTTTTACCTTTCAGGTAAATTTCTTCAAAATTGATAATGAGAATTTTGTTGGTCATTCTTTTGGTTAATTGGTTGTTGATTAATTGAGTCCGGTGGCTTCGGAATATCCCCTGCAAAAGTCGGAAATACTCAACCAGATTTGAAATTGTTTCATTGAGATTCAGCTACATAGGTTGCTGAATGATTTTTGCGACTTGGGGACAAAAAAATTTATCGAAGTGACCGGGTTTAATATTTGAAAAAACAAAGGTATAAAAATCTTTGATAGCTTATGCTTTTAATGATACATCTAATAATTAATAATAATGTGTCACTTTTTTAGGCGGAATAAACATTTTTTAACAAAAAAGAT
>JALVEJ010000016.1 GCA_027031025.1 Flavobacteriales bacterium
CAATAATGGTGACTTTTTTATTCATAATTTGTTTGAATTTTGTAATTATTGCCTCAAATTTAAGTAAATAATAATGATTTTTTTATGATATTACACATAATTTTTTGAGATTTTTCATCAGACTTTTCTGTATGTTTGTTTTCATTACTGCAATCATAGAAAGGCTGAAAAATTTTTAAATATCAATTTTAAATTTATCTTTTAAGTAGGCTAAATCGGGATATTTTTCCATTAACTTATTAAACTTGTCTTTTTTAGTATACAATAATTCTTTTTTCTTTTCTTCTTTAACCTCAATGACAAAATCAATATCGTAATTATTGAGATTGTAGCGGAGAAATTTTAAAACTTTTTCTTTGAGTCGTTCCAATTCTTTTTTTAAAGCCTCACTGGTTAAGGTCAGGTGTATTTTACCATCTACAACACGTGGTTTTTTGTCAATAGTTAAGATTGACAAAAGATTTTTTTCATGATTTTTGCGTAATTTATCTAGATATTCACGCCAATATTTTTCAAAATCTTGTTGACTGAAATCATCAACAGGTAGTTTCTCGTTGTTTTGAAGTTGTTTCTGTTTTTCTAGTTCGCGTTTCTTTTTAAAGATACTTTTTATGGTAATGCCCGAACCACTGGTTTGTTCTTGTTTGATTTTATGTTGTAAGCGGGGTTTTTCCGGATGGATTTGTGCCGGCGGTTCCGTCGTTTTTGAAATATTTCCGGATGTTTGTTGTGAACCGATTTCTTTGTATGCTTCAACCACTTTAACTGAATTTCTAAAATGTGAAGCCGGTATTATGTCAATGCTTTTTTTTTTGGCGTCATCTAAGTTTAGTGAAGCCATTTTCATCAATGCCAGTTCTACCAACAGATGCGGACTTTTGCTCAATTTATAATTGATATCGGTTTGTGTGGTCAGTTCTATGGCTTGCATCAAAAATGGCAGTTCAATGGTCTTGGCTTGTTCGATATATTGCTTTTTAATATTGTCACTAACTTCCAATAAATCAACGGTTTTTGGGTCTTTGGCTACCAACAAATCACGTAAATGGCTCGATAAACCGGCAATGATTAAGTGCGCATCAAAACCTTTGTAAAGTAAATCGTTAAAAAAGTTTAAAACGCCGGGAATATCATTTTTTAATATAAGGTCAAGCATTTGAAAATAGGCATCATAGTCGAGGATGCTCATACTTTCGGAGACTATTTTTCGCGTAATTTTACCATCGGCGTAACTGACAACTTTGTCAAACATAGAAAGGGCATCGCGCAAAGCGCCGTCAGCTTTTTGTGCAATTAAAAACAAAGCATCTTCTTCGGCTTCAATCCCTTCCTTTTCGGCTATTTTTTTTAAATGTTCTTTAATGTCAAAAGCATTAATCCTTTTAAAATCATAGATTTGACAACGGGATAGAATTGTTGGAATGATTTTATGCTTTTCGGTAGTCGCCAAGATAAAAATAACGTGTTCTGGCGGTTCTTCCAAGGTTTTAAGAAACGCGTTGAACGCGGAAGTTGTCAACATATGAACCTCATCGATGATGTAAACCTTGTATTTTCCGGTTTGAGGTGGAATCCGCACTTGCTCGGTCAAATTTCTGATGTCGTCAACGCCATTGTTTGAAGCAGCATCCAGTTCAAAAATATTGAATGCAAAATCTTCATCGGCAGACTGCTCGCCGGTCTTGTTAATCTCTTTGGCGAGAATACGGGCACATGTGGTTTTGCCAACGCCCCGAGGTCCCGTAAACAACAAAGCTTGCGCTAAATGACCTTTGGCTATAGCATTTTTTAAAGTGTTGGTAACTGCTTGTTGTCCAACAACTTCCTCAAATTTTTTCGGTCTGTATTTTAATGCGGATACGATGTAATTCATAATCTTAACTATTGATAACAAAGATACTTCTTTTTTTAATATTTTTGTAAAGATTTTTTGGTGGATTTGAGGATGATAATTAATGAAAAAAACTATTCGAATTGACCAAAAAGTTTTTAAACAACAAAATTCATTAAAAACAAACTGTATGAAAGCAAAAGTAGCGGTAACAACCAATAAAAACGGTGATAAAATAGCAGAACATGCCGGACACGGTGTCTATTTTAAAATTTATGAAATAGATCAAACGGAAGGATTAACCGGTTCAAAACTTATTAAAGTTGATAAAGAACATACCTTGCATAATTTATTACACAATCCGAATACTAATCCGCAAGAACATGAGGTGTTGACTAGTCAAATCTTGTTGACCGGCGGCATAGGTATGGGGGCAATAAACCGTTTAGCAAAAATGGGTGTCAGAGCTTATATGGTCGAAGAAAAAAATCCGGATGAAGCGGTTGAAAAATTGATAGCCGGTACTTTAAAAGCTGTCGACCCTAGTACTTTCCGGCATTCACATCATCATCACCACGAACATGGAGACGGTCATGATTGTAACGGTCATCATCATTAGTATTTTTGTTAGATGATATTAGATACAACTGGTCTTTTGTTCTTAGCCCGAAGTCAGTCAGATAGATAGAAATTCTTTTTAAAAGACCTGGTAGGTTTTCAAAACCTACTAGGGTCTTTTTAAATGTCTGCTAATCAATATTTTGTTGTGTCTTTTCAAAGCAAAACAGCTCCGGTTCCGCCGGTTTGAGGTAAAATAACTTTGCCGTTATCTAAAGTAGCGCCACGGGCAATATCATGTTTTAATAAGATGGCGCCATCCAAGTCGGCATAATCACAAAGCGGTAACAATTGGGCGGCTGCCGATATACCGATAGATGATTCGGTCATACAGCCAATCATGGTTTTAAGTCCGAGTTGTCGCGCTTCTGTCAACATACGACGTGCCGGTGTGATACCGCCGGCTTTGACCAATTTGACATTGACACCGTCAAAACTATCGATACATTTTTTGATGTCGGCTTCTGTTCGCACTGATTCATCGGCAATTACCGGCAAAACGGATTTTTCTTTTACTTCTTGCATCAGGTCGTACTGGTCATAGGGTAGGGGTTGTTCAATAAATTCAACACCTAAATTTTTCAAAATCTTGGCATTTTCTATGGTTTGTGTGACTGTCCAAGCCGTATTAGCGTCAATTCGGAAAGGTTTGTCGGTAAGTTCACGCAAGCTTTTAACTATTTGAATATCATGTTCGGTACCGAGTTTTATTTTATATACCGGCCAAGGTTTTTCTAATAATTTTTCACGCATGACATCAATATCATCCAGCGCAATGGTATAAGTGGAAAAGGGCAAATTGTCTATTTTGTAATTCCAAATTTTCCACAGTGGTTTACCAAGCATTTTACCATAGAGATCATGGGCCGCTTCATCAATGGCTGCCATCAGGAATCGAAAATTTTTAAGCTTTGAAAACAAAAAATTGTCGTAAAAATCTTCCGGTGTTGTAAACGGATATTTTTCGATTTCGGGTATTAAAGCTTCAAGTCTTGCTTGTAAATTTTCGGGAGTCACGTCATAATACCGATTTTGTGTAGCTTCGCCGTATCCGGTATGCCCGTCTTGTGACAAAGCAACGATAAAAGTCGGTTGAACAGTATGAACCGAACGTGATATACCGAAAGGATGTACCATTTCCAAGTTATAGTGATAAAAATCTACTTTCATTTTGTAGGGGATTATGAGGTGAATTTGGCAGTTTCTGTTTGCCATAAATATCTAACTTCTTCCAGATAGGAAACTGCATTGGGTCCTTCCATGAACAACAAATCCAGTATGCTTAAATTGGGCATAAAGTCGTGTCTATCTAAGAACATTTGGGTATACTGTGGCATTTTTTGGACTATTTCAGGTTCTTTTTTGGCATTTTTTAAAAACCTTAAATCGTTAGTATTGTCGTAATGTTTTCGGTAACTATTTGTTAATTCATAAGGCATTTCATTTTCCAGTAAATCATTGATGGTTTGGATGCTTTCCAGATTTAAATCGACTAAAAATTTGATTTTTTTTTCAAATAACGGACGAATATCATCTTCATAAAATTCAAAATAGGGCGAAGTCCGGTAAGCCGTTTCCAAGCTGCGCCAATGGAGTTTTTGCCAATCGAAGTCATTGGATACTTGTACGTCTTTATAGAATTGTTTGCCGTCGGTATGGGTGTGTTTGACTTGCACCGAGAGCATTTGTTTGGCATTGGCACTTTGGATATACATCCGGTTTCTATAGGTTTGTTTTTCGTAGAAATCGGATATTTCAAACAGCACTTTGTCTCCGGATGTCAGCAAAGCATACGACAATATACTGGGAAAATAAGTAGGATGTATCAGTTGCATTATTGTGTCTTCTTTTTCTTATTCCACAATTTTTTACCGAAATAATAGATTAAGATCAGACCGATAAAGGGCCATAGATATGATACCCGTTTGCCTGATCCACTAACTGTTGTAAAAACCCTATCCCAACGAATTTTGTCCAAGAATTTTTTACCGGGTTCGTTGTCTATACTCATAAATATGAAGACCGGCTTACCGACAACGTGGTCAAACGGCACATAGCCCCAAAAACGAGAGTCTTCGGAATTACCCCGGTTATCTCCCATCATCCAATAATAATCTTGCTTGACGGTGTATTCTTTGGTCAATTTACCATCTACATAAACATCATTACCTTTGAGCTCTACTTTGTGCTTGTCTATTTTGTGTCCGGCATCATGGTCGTCGTAGCGGGCGATAATCCATTTATAAAACGGAAAAGTTTCTTTATTGAGTTGCACCACATCGCCTTTTTTAGGAATATATATCGGACCGAAATTGTTGATATCCCAATCTTTGTGTCCGCCAAACATTCTTCCTTTTCCGCTATTGGAAAGTTCAACACTTGCCACATTGGACATACTTTTGATAATATTGAGTTTCTCATCGGTCAAGTTCATAATATATTCACCTTTTTTATTACCAAGTCCGATTTCTTTGATGTTATGATTTCTTACCAGTCGCAGCAAAGTTTGACGGGTAAAATCCATACCGTCTTTGGTTTTAACCAAATAGTAATGTTGCAATTTGGTACGGTCAGGGTAAGTTACTTTTTTACCATTAATATACAGTACACCGTTGATAATTTGCAAAGAATCACCTGCAATTCCCACACATCGCTTAACGTAGTGAGATTTTTTGTCAATAGGTTTATATTGAGGAACACCTTTAACTTTGAAATATTCAACCGTATCGGCAGGCCAATTAAAGACGACTATATCGTTGTTTTTAATTTTTTCAAATCCGGGAAGACGCATATAGGGTAATTGAGGCAATTTCAAATAGGAGCGCGATTTAATTAACGGAATGGTGTCGTGAACCATTGGTAAAGCAACAGTAGTCATAGGCGGACGAGCGCCATAATGAAATTTGCTGACAAACAGATAGTCGCCTACCAACAGAGATTTTTCCAATGAAGGTGTGGGAATGGTATAAGGTTGAATAAAATAAGTGTGAACTATGGTAGCGGCAATAACTGCAAAAATAATTGAACCTAAAAATGTTTCTTTATCATCATGATTAGGAGCATAGGTCAATTTATCAATTTCAACATAATTGATATAAGCAAGATATAAACCTAGTGTCAAAATAGCCAACCATATATCTTTGCTGTCTTTTTTACCAAATACTTTAAGCAACTGCACCCATAAGACCGGAATCATCAATAAATTGACAACCGGAATATAAACAAAAATCAGCCACCAC
>JALVEJ010000017.1 GCA_027031025.1 Flavobacteriales bacterium
AATATAGAATAACGACCGACAAGATTGCCCCCAATTGAATAACAATAGTAAACAATTTGGTAAAGTCATCTTGAGCAATTCCCATAAATGAAGAGGTCAAAATCATATGTCCGGTAGATGATACGGGTAAAAATTCCGTTATCCCTTCGATAATGGCTAAAATAATGGCTTGTATCTCTGTCATAAGCTAGCGGGGTTTGCGCATAATAGCATATATTTCAATTAAAATACCGAATAAAATCAGCATGGGTGCCAGACGGATGCGTCTAAAATTAAAAATTTCGGGATTCCAAACATTGGGGTCATCACTACCACCACCTGACATTAAGACGAATCCTAATGCGATAAAAACCAGACCAATTAATAAATATTTGTAATTTTCACGCCCAAACAACATGGGTTTTACATTGTTTTGATTTTTGTTTTGTTTTGACATATTATTGATGATTTGATGAATTGATAATTTGAGGGATGAATTTTATTGATAGATTTTATTTACCTCAAAGCCTTGTCTCATTATTATTTAACTATCAATCCCGACTCCTTCTATATTCAGAATATTGATACACTTAGTTTTTAACATTAGAAATGCAATTGATCCGAATGCATATTTAACAAACGTCTTGTAGCAAAAAACGTGCTGACTAATGTAATCAAAATACCGGTTAAAAAAACACCTCCGAATAAAATTGTCAATAATTTATAATCTTTTAAGAACCGGAACTCGCTAAAATACCGGTCTAAATAATACAAACTTAAAAACAAAGCAATTGACGCCAACAAAGCCCCTGCAAAACCCAGCCAAAAAGCTTTGATCAAAAACGGTCGCCGTATAAAAGATTTGGTTGCGCCTACCAACTGCATGGTTTTAATGGCAAAACGTTTATTATATAATGACAAGCGAATGGCACTGTTAATTAATAAAAATACCAAAATCAGAAACACCGCACTGATACTAAAAATCCACACACTGAGTTTTTTAATATTATGGTTTAAACCTTTAATTAAGGGTTTGTAATACTCATAGTTAACTTCCGAGATAAATTTATATTTTTCCCAGTTTTGCTTCAAACTATCCATTTTTTGCGCATTGACATAGTCGCCATTTAAGTTTACTTCCAAATTATCTTGCAATGGATTGAAGTCTAAAAATTTGATAAAATCCTCGCCAATATCCTTTTTAAGTTGTTCGGCGGCTTCTTTTTTGGTAATAAATTTAGTCTGTTTAACTTGTGAAGAAAGTTTTATTTTTTTTTCAAACTGTTTAATCTCAGAAAGCTTAGCATCATCTTTAAAAAAAACCGTGATGGTGATTTTTTCTTTAAAATGATTGGTTATCTTCTTGGAATTCAACAAGAAAAAGCCCAAAGCTCCCAATAAAAACAAAACTATGGCAATACTGATAACTACAGATATATTGGCGCTTATAAGTCTTCTTTTTTGATATGTTTCAAAATAATCACTCACAGTAAAATTTTTGGTAAAAGTAAAAAAAATAGATGAATCTTTTGTCATTACGTAATTTTTTGTAACTTTGAACACTAAATATTTTTTGTTATGAAAAAAATTGTTTTCGCATTTTTGTTTATTATGTTATGGGGACTCTCTCACGGGCAGAGCAAATTTGTTGATGAGTATGAAGTCAACATTGGCTATTCTTTGTTTCAAGGAGACTATGGAGAAAACGGGAACTTTAAATCTACTACTGGTAGTTCCGGTTTTTTATTAGGCGGTAAAGTATTTTTGAACTTTTTAAATTACAATACCCCAAACTGCTATCCTTGTCAACATTTAAAATTCCCTTTAATTTTTAATGTCGGCTATTCAAATTTAAGTTTTAGTCAAGCTTATAATGACAGACCGCCTACACCGGATTTAATAAAACTAAAAGCCTTTAGCGGTTCTATCTTTCAATCGCATGTAGGTTTAGGCGTTGAATACCATATTGGTGATTTAAATGCCTTTTCCTTTGGAAGTAATAATTTTTTAGAAACTTTCGATCCTTTTATCGGTGGAAGTATTGGTGTTACAGCTTATGTTGTCCGCTTAAAGTCTGCTTTGGGTGATATTGACACCAACCCAAATGTTTTACCAACGGCATTTAGAGACGGGGTTTACAACAAACCGGGCGTAGCTCCAACCTTTTCATTGGAAGCCGGTTTTAGATACAAACTGAACAGTAATTTGTCAATTACTGCCAATTCACGCTGGATTTATTATTTAAGCGATAAAGTTGACGGCTTGGTTCCGGATGCCGATTTAGTGCCAAACGAACATAACGATTGGCAGTTTTCTCCTTCTATAGGTGTTGTATTTTTACTTAAAAACGGCGGTTTCTATTAAAGTTTTTTTGAACAGACCATACCCGTTTGTTCTTTAATAATATTCAAAAAAATAAAGCCAATTGGTTTCTATTCAGAACTAATTGGCTTTTAATATTTTATAGCATTTTAAAACTTACAAAAAATTGACAAACGTATTTTTTTATTGTTAAAAAAAACCTTACATTTGTGACATCAAACTCAAAAAATAAACTTAAACATGAGAACACTCAAAAATTTATTTATGTTTGCCATTTTCGGACTGATGGCAACTAATGCTTTTGCTCAAGGCTCTGTTAAAGGAACCGTTGTTGAAGCAAAAACTAATGAGCCTTTACCGGGCGCCGATGTTGTCGTTGTAGGAACCACAACCGGTGTTGCAACGGATTTTGACGGTAACTTTGTTTTGGAAGTACCGGCAGGTGCTCAAAAAGTCAAAATTTCTTTTGTTGGATACGAACCGGTTGTAATTGCGGTTAATGTATCTAACGGACAAACCAAAGATTTAGGAAAAATTACTTTGGCACCCAGCGCTTCTTCTCTTGGTGAGATTGTGATTGTAGGTGTGGCTGATATTGCCAAAGAACGCCAAACTCCTGTAGCGGTGTCAACCATGAAAGCCGAAGAAATTCAAGAACGTATCGGCACCAAAGAATTACCCGAAGTATTGAATTATACACCTTCTATCTATGCTACCAAACAAGGGGGAGGTTTTGGTGATGCCCGTATCAATGTTCGTGGTTTTGACCAAAGAAATACAGCGGTGATGATTAACGGTATGCCTGTTAATGATATGGAAAACGGCTGGGTATATTGGTCAAACTGGGCAGGTTTAGCTGATGTTACTTCTGCAATGCAAGTGCAAAGAGGTTTAGGGTCTTCTAAATTAGCCATCTCTTCTGTTGGGGGTACTATCAATATCTTAACCAATTCAGCTGACAAGAAAAAAGGCGGTGCTGTTGCTGCTACATTTGGCAATGATAAATATATGAAATTTTCAGCAGCTTACAATACCGGTTTATTAGAAAACGGTTTATCTGCTTCTGTTTTATTAAGCCGCTTTAGTGGTGACGGCTATGTGGACGGCACACAAGGTCAAGGTTATACTTGGTTCTTAAGTATGGGATATAAAGCCAGTGATAAATTAAGTTTTATGTTTACGGCAACAGGTGCTCCGCAATGGCATCATCAAAGAGATTATGCGCCTTCTATTAAAGATTATATCAAATATGGAGGTGTTGATGGAGAACCTAATATAAAATATAATAGTGATTGGGGATATTATCATGGAGAAGTGTTCTCTATGAGAAGAAATTTCTACCACAAACCAATTGCATCTTTTAATATTGAATATCAGATAAATGACAATTCTAAAGTATCTTCTGTATTATATGGATCTTGGGGCCGTGGTGGTGGAACAGGACCTATTGGTGAATATGTTTACTACAAAGATAAAAATCACGATGGTGTTATTGATACTCATAATGAAAAGTATAAATTTCCTGCATATTATATTAAAAATGATGATGGAATTTATGACTTTGATTTTATTGAACAATTTAATACTGGTCAAGCTGTTATTAATCATCCTTCTTCTTGGGTTGATCAAAATAACAATCCCCTTCCTCCTTTTAGCACTAGTCCAGATGGAGATGGAAAATATACTAATGCTCGTAAGAATGCCGGATTTACACGTAGAGCTTCAATGAACTCTCATGACTGGTATGGAATTATTGCAAATTATCACAATAACTTGAATGACAATCTAAGTTTTGATATTGGTTTTGACGGAAGAACCTATTCCGGTTATCATTATAGAGTAGTTAACAACGTTTTAGGAGCTGACAGATATTTTGATAACCGAGACAGAAATCATCCTAACCGTTATATTGACCCCAAAGATTTTGTAGAAGCCAATCCTTCTTGGAATCCATTTATAGACATTAAAGGACAAGAAAAAATTGAATATTACAACCAAGGTAACGTTCGCTGGTATGGCGGTTTCGGTCAATTAGAATACAAAACCGATGTTTTCTCTGCCTTTGTGCAAGGCGGCTATTCTAACCAACAATTCCAACGAATCGATTATTTCAATTTACCAAGAGATGTTGATGGTGATGGTAAAAAAGAACCTCAAGCATCTGACTGGGTTAGCTTAACCGGTGGTAATATCAAAGGGGGGGTTAACTATAACATCAACGAACATCATAACGTATTTGTAAATGCCGGTTATTACAGCAAACAACCTTTATTCCGTGCTGTATTCCCACACTATACAGATAATGAAACCAATAAAGACCTGAAAAATGAAACGGTTATCGGATTTGAAGCCGGTTACGGTTTTAAAAATGAACATTGGAAATTAAACTTAAACCTTTACAATACCTCTTGGAAAGACCGTTTTGCTCAAATTAGTTCAGATTTAGATATTGATAATGATGGGGTTGCTGATGTAAGAGGTACCGCTAGATTGAATGGTATAGAAGAAGTGCATCAAGGTATTGAAGTTGAATCGTCAGCTAAGTATGGTATTGTAAAATTATTTGGTATGGTATCTATTGGTGATTGGAAATATAAAAGCAATGTTACCGCGCCATTTGTTGATGATAATAACGATCCTATTCCGGGTCAGAAAAAAACATTATACTTAAAAGATGTAAAAGTAGGTGATGCTGCACAATTTACCTCAAGATTGGGAGTTAATGTAAACCCTGTAAAAGGTTTGTATTTAGACCTTAACCAATTCTATGCTGATAATTTATATGCTCGTTTTGATCCTATATCTATGGGAGACCCAAATAATAAAGGCGCATTAAAATTACCGGCATATAGTTTGACCGATGCTAGTATCACTTATAAGTTCCCTATTAAAAAAGTGGGTAAAATCACCACCAGATTTAGCATCAACAATTTATTTGACAAACACTATATTTCTGAATCTACTACAAATAGATTTGCTAATCCGGGAGATGCCACTTGGAATGGAATTAACGTCAAAAATCACGTATTCTTCGGTTGGGGACGTTCTTGGAACTTTAGTGTTAAATTAAAATTCTAAACGTCTTTTTAAAGAAGCAAAATTTTTAACAAAAGCCCTGCAAATGCGGGGCTTTTTTAATATTCTGATAGGTGTTTTTTAACATTATTTTTATAGCTATCCCCTAAAAGCTTCTGTATTTTTGCATGGCATAACACAAATAAAACAAACATGAGAATTTATAGCTTATTTCTATTGTTAATAAGTATAATGTTTACCGGAATTTCTACCGGACAAACTGTTATAAAAGGTTCCGTTTATGATACCAATACCAATAAACCCTTAGAAAATGTTCTGGTCATTATACCAAAAAGTAATCTTATAAC
>JALVEJ010000018.1 GCA_027031025.1 Flavobacteriales bacterium
GCTAAAGGTATGCGAGAACGATATCGAAAATTGAAAGAGTTATATAAAAATGAGGAATTGAGGAATGAGGAAATGATGAACTGATGAATTCCACAAATCTGAAATCGAAAATCTGAAATCTGAAATCTGAAATCTGAAATGAAAAACGGTCAACCTTATTCATGGATTTACAATTTACAGACATCCGACATCTGACATCAAATAACCAAATAAATAACCAAATAACCAACAATGAACATCATTGAAGTTATAAATAGCGGCGGAACCATTCTCTACCCTACCGATACTATTTGGGGCATTGGCGGAGATGCAACCAATCCGGCAGTCATTGAAAAAATATACAAAATCAAAGAGCGTACCCCTCATAAAAGCCTGCTGATTTTGGTAGATTCCTACAAAATGCTACAAAATTATGTCGAAGAAATTCCTTTGGAAATATGGGAAATTTTAGAAAAAAGCATCGAACCGACAACTATCATTTATTCTAATCCTAAAAATTTACCGGCAGAATTGTTAGCCGATGACGGCTCCATCGCTATTCGTGTAGTCAAAAAAGGCTTTGCCAAAGATTTGATTAAAGCTACCGGTAAACCTTTAATTTCTACTTCTGCAAATCTGTCAGGACAAAAATCTCCAGCAAACTTTGACGAAATTGATCCGGTTATTTTGCAGCGCGTCGATTATGTCGTAAATTTGCATCGTCAAAATACAAGCCGGAAAGCTTCCAAAATAATCAAATGGAGCCCCGAGAAAGGTATTGAAATAATTAGAGATTAATGAAAGAGAATTTATTTTATCCCGAAGCTATCAATCAACCGGTATTTAAGTTGATTCACCAAGCTGCCATGCAACTCAACAAACCGGTTTATGTCATAGGCGGTTATGTACGTGATTTTTTATTGCAACAAAAAAAAGCCAAAGACCTTGATTTTGTCGTGATAGGCAGTGGTATTGAACTTGCCAAAAAAGTAGCGGAATTATTACCCGAAAAACACCAAGTCAATATTTATAAGAACTACGGTACGGCAATGATTAAAACCGGCGATATGATTTTGGAATTTGTCGGTGCCAGAAAGGAATCTTATCAACAAGACAGTCGTAATCCGGTTGTTGAAAATGGTAGCATGCAAGATGATCAAAACCGACGCGATTTTACCATTAACGCTTTGGCTATCAGCTTAAATGAAACTGATTGGGGCAAACTCATCGACCCGTTTAACGGCTTGGAAGATTTGAAAATGAAACTTATCAGGACGCCCTTAGACCCGGATATTACATTTTCAGATGACCCTTTACGGATGATCAGAGCCATTCGCTTTGCATCGCAACTGCAATTCAAAATTCACCCCGATACTTTTGAAGCCATTAAACGCAACAAAAATCGGTTACGGATATTATCAAAAGAACGTATCATTGATGAGTTTAACAAAATCATGTCACACAACAAACCTTCTATCGGCTTACGATTATTATTTGAAGCCGGTTTGTTAAGTGAATTTTTTCCGGAACTGGCAAACCTGCAAGGGGTAGAAGAAAATGAGGGTAAATTACACAAAGACAATTTTTACCACACGCTTGAAGTCGTCGATAATATAGCAGCAGAATCCGATAATCTTTGGTTGCGTTGGGCGGCACTCCTGCACGATATCGGCAAACCGGCAACCAAACGCTATCATGATAAAAACGGTTGGTCCTTTCACGGACACGAATTTGTCGGTAGTAAAATGGTTTCTAAAATTTTTAAACGACTCAAATTACCACTGGGACAACCTATGCAATATGTACAAAAGTTGGTATTGTTAAGTTCTCGTCCATTAGCATTGATTGAAGACCATGTTACAGATTCTGCCATACGGCGCTTACTATTTGAAGCCGGCGACGACATCGAAGATTTGATGCAGCTCTGCGAAGCCGATATCACCACTAAAAACAAAAGAAAATACGAGAAATACCGGCAAAATCTAAAACAAGTCCGGCAAAAATTGATAGAAATAGAAGAACGGGATAAAATCCGCAATTTTCAACCACCGGTATCGGGTGAAGAAATTATGGCAACTTTTAACCTCAAACCTTCCAAAGAAGTCGGGCTGATAAAAGAAGCTATAAAAGAAGCTATTTTGGAAGGAAAAATAGCCAATGATTATAATGAAGCAATTGCTTATATGAAAAAAATTGGTCCGGAAATCATTTCTCAAAAAAACAAATAAGATAATTGTGTAACTTTGTCTTATAAAATACAACTATGCTATACAAACTTCGGATTTTTTTAGAAACCAACGGCGATGACGTTTATCGCGATATAGAAATTCAAGATGACGCCACATTAGAGGATTTACATAATGTTATTGTCAACAGTTTTGATTTTGACGGCACTGAAATGGCTTCATTTTACTTAACCGACGAGGAACTTAACCAAGGTTTTGAAATTCCGTTGTTTAACATGGACGATTCTAAACCTCATAACAACCTGATGTCCACCACCTTAATAAAAGATGTTATCAGCGAAGAAAGCCCCAACTTGCTCTACGTTTACGATTATTTAAATATGTGGCGTTTTTTGATTAATTTGATGGAAACCGGTGAAGAAGCCCCCGGTATAGAATACCCGCAAGTGGCTTTTGCCCAAGGAATCCGGCCGGAAGACCCACCGGAAATAGATTTTACCGACCAACCCGATGAAAACGATGAATTATTTGGCGAAGATGATAATCCTTTTGGAGAATACTTCGGCTATGATGACAGTGAGTGGAATTAATTGAAGGGAAAATGCCTGCTATTTTGTTGTATCATAAAACTAAACAACTTATGAAACATTCGAAAATTCTCAATTACTTAATTCCAAGGATATTTTTCATGGCTATATTTTTGTTCTCATTACAATTTTTGAATGGTCAAAGCATTCAAAATGTGATGATTACTAACAACAGCAATCCTAATGAACCAAGTATCATCGTCAATAAAGCTAATACTAATAATTTGGTTGTCGCAAACAATAATCAATATTATTATGTGAGTAACGATGGTGGCTTGACTTGGACAGAAAAAATCATCAGTTCTATTTACGGCTACTATGGCGACCCGAGTTTAAATGCCGATACATCAGGAAACATTTATCTTTTTCACTTAACATACACTGACACCGGGTCATGGTTAGACCGGATTTCTTGTCAAAAATCAACCGATAACGGTCAAAATTTTACACTAGAAACTTATACCGGTTTAAATCCACCAAAACATCAAGATAAAGAATGGTCGGCTATTGATCCTGTTTCCGGTAATATTTATTTGACATGGACTCAATTTGACCAATACGGTTCAAGCAATCCCAATGACCATTCCAATATTTTGTTTTCCAAATCAACCGACGGCGGCCAAACTTGGTCTAACCCTATACAAATCAATGAAGTTTCAGGCGATTGTATTGATAGTGATAATACCGTAGAAGGCGCTGTTCCGGCAGTTGGTCCTAATGGCGAAATTTATGTCAGTTGGATAGGTCCGGCAGGTTTGGTATTTGACAAATCAACCGATGGCGGACAAACTTGGCTAACTCATGACATAGTTATTGATGATATGCAAAATAGTGGTGGTTGGGATTATAACATTCCGGGATTAGACCGTTGCAATGGCTTACCAATCACCCAATGTGACACCAGCAACGGACCATTTCGCGGCACTATTTATGTCAACTGGTCTGACCAGCGTAACGGTGCGGATAATACCGATATTTTCTTAGCAAAATCAACCGACGGCGGCATGACTTGGTCCGCCCCTATCAAAGTCAATGACGATACCGGACACAAACACCAATTTCTGACTTGGATGAGTGTAGACCCTTCCACCGGATATTTGTATTTTATCTTTTACGACCGGCGACATTATAACGACAACAATACCGATGTGTATATGGCGGTTTCGCGTGATGGGGGAACAAGTTTTACCAATGTCAAAATTTCCAATAGCCCGTTTATACCCAATGCTTCACATTTCTTTGGCGATTATACCAATATCAGTGCTTACAACGGAATGATCAGACCTGTTTGGACACGACTCAACAATCACTCACAAAGTTTATGGACCGCTATTGTATCTGACATTGATTTGGTTAAAACCCCAGAATTTGCAAGTCCCGTTTTACAACCCGTGCTATATCCGGTTCCGTTAACCGATGCACTACAATTTAAATATCGTTTAAAAAAATCTGCAAAAATCAGCTTGCAACTTTTAGATAGCGAAGGAAGAATCTTGCGTCACTTAATCCGAAATCAATGGCGTAAGCAAGGTAAAAACAGAGAGTATTTTAAAATCAAAAATCTTCCAAAAGGCATATATTTTATTCGGATATCAAGTGATGATCATGTCAAAATCTTGAAAGTTATTAAGGAATAATACAGATAATTAAAACATCCACATTTAACTTTTAATTGACTTATCTATAATCTTTCCTTACTTGGTCTAATTGCCGTTTGATGTCACGCTCTTTAAGCAAATGGCGTTTATCATATTTTTTTCGCCCGCGAGCCAACCCAATTTCCAATTTAGCCCAACCTTTATCCGTAATAAACATACGCAACGGCACAATGGTCATACCGTTTTTTTCCACTTCGCGACGCAGTTTTTTAAGTTCCTTCTTATTCAGCAACAACTTGCGTTCGCGTTTGGGTTGGTGATTATAATGAGTCCCGTGACTATACTCGTTGATATACATATTGACCACAAACAATTCGCCACGATCATTAAATTCGCAAAAACTATCTGCCAAACTCGCCTTGCCTTCTCTAATAGCTTTAATTTCCGTACCCACTAACTGAATACCGGCAATATATTTATCCAATATCTCATAATCAAAGCGCGCCCGCTTGTTTTTGATATTGATAGTATTTTTAAACTCTTTTTTCTTTTGAGACATAATTCACCAACATTTTGTTATACTTTGACAATCTCCGAGCAAACAGAAATTGGAAAAAATTAATATACAAAGATATAAACAAAGCATAAATTTTGTTTTAAAAAAGAAAATAAATTACGCAATTTATCAAAACAATATAAATCGTATCTTTACGTTTTCTCAAAAAAAAGATTGCACTTGAAAAAATTTATTGCAGGTTTACTATTAATCATCTCACAAATACTATGCGCTCAACAACATACTGCTGTTGTAAAAGGCTATATTATAAACCAGTTAAAACAACCGGTATCCGATGTCAATATTCGCTATAAAGATAAAGGCACCACTAGCAACAAGCAAGGTTATTTTGAATTGGTTTTACCGGCTAACAAAAAAGTTAAATTAATTTTCACGCATTTGAATTTTGAAGAAAAAATCTATATCATCCGGCTTAAAACTAACCAAATAAAAACCTTAAAAGTTGTTTTATTACCCAAAAATGAAGCGATTAAAGAAGTGGTAATTAAGGCAAAAACCCGCAAAGAAAAAGAAGGCGGTGTCAAAATAGGCAAAATGAATATCGTGGTGACGCCGGGCGCGCAAGCCGGTGTTGAAAATTTATTGAAAACCTTGCCGTCGGTCAGTGGGTTTGACGAAATGAGCTCGCAATATATGGTGCGTGGCGGTAATTTTGATGAAAATCAAGTCTATATCAACGATATTGAAGTCTATCGCCCGTTTTTAATCCGTAGCGGACAACAAGAAGG
>JALVEJ010000019.1 GCA_027031025.1 Flavobacteriales bacterium
GCGAGCTGTTTGTAAGCTTAAAACTTAATCATTATGAAAACAGAATTATTGTCGCAGTCAGCCCGCAGTGCGAGCTGTTTGTAAGTGATAGAAGAAAATCTAGTCAGCGAAAGTGTCGCTGTCGCAGTCAGCCCGCAGTGCGAGCTGTTTGTAAGCCAGTAACTGGGCCAATCTCAAAAGCGCTTTGGGAGTCGCAGTCAGCCCGCAGTGCGAGCTGTTTGTAAGAATTTATAGTCATGAAAAAAGAATCGCATTATACCGTCGCAGTCAGCCCGCAGTGCGAGCTGTTTGTAAGATGAAATGTTGCTCCTGCATTTGGGTCGTGGATGCGTCGCAGTCAGCCCGCAGTGCGAGCTGTTTGTAAGAACGTGTGTTTAAGTATGTTACAAATTTATAAAAATTATTGTTTTGTGCAAGTGTTTGAACATCAATTTTTTGGCTTATGTTGTTGAAAAGTTCGCAAATGCAAAAGTCTTTAAATTTTTAAAATCCGTTTTTTTGACACTTTGTTTTGTTAATTGTAAGAAAATCAATTGATTATAATTTTAAAAAGTTCGCAAATGATTTTAAAAAAATGCCTAAAAAATGTATTTTCGAAAAAATGGCTTTTTAGGATTTTTGTAACAGGTTGAAAATCAGAAATATGTCAATGAGCGCTTTCTTGGTTTTTCGCAAATGATACGACAATTTATGAATTTTTAGGCATTTTCGAAATTTTTTTTAGTGTTTTATATCATGGTCAAATTGTGGTGTTTTGTTAATTTATTGACAATCAATTTGTTGTGGTTTTTGTAAAAATTCGCAAATGTTTTAGATAAAAATGCTGTAATCTTCCGGCGGATCAGAACGTCCCAATACAATACTTTTTGAATAACATTTATTACAAATAAAATAGATACGAATGCTGTCGGTTTTAGGATTGATCATTTCTTCGAGTTGGTTTATAATTTGGTCTTTTTGTTTTGGGGTTAACATACATTCAAATACACTTAAATTAATCCGTTCGCCATATTGTGCTAATAAATCTGCCGCTTTGTTGCGGGCTTTGTTTTGGCTGATGTCGTAGGCTATAAGATAGAGTTGTTTCATAACGGGTTAATTGGTTAATTGGTTTTTCGGTATTTACCATTTGGTGGTTTTATAGGGTTTAAACTTTTTGTTTTGTCCGGTGATATATAGCTTAAGTTGTTGAGTTTGTTTGTGTATAATGTCTATCATCTGTAAACGTTCGCCCAGATATTTGTCATAACGTGTCAGGTTTTTGTATACGGCTGTTATGAGTTTTTGTTTGGTTTTATCGTCTAATTGTCCTTGGTCGGCTTTGAGTTTGGTTTTTCTGTTTATCAAACTTAGCACGGCACGGTCAACAACCGGTTGTCTAAATGGTTCTATTAAATCAAATATTAGGGTGCCTTTTTCTTTTTGATAAGTGTGAAGAAAGCTCAGCTCGGGATGTAAGCCGTAACGGATGACACTATTCCAAACTTGCCGGTATAGAATGGCGTATCCGTAGTTGAGCAAACTGTTGACTAAATCGGTGGCGCCTTGGGTTTTGCGGATTGTAAAATCTGTTTCTTCGTCAACCATTAATTTAAACCATTGCCAGTATTGGGCAGAGGCGCTGCCTTCAAATCCCATTAAGATTTGCCGGAAACCGGTTTTAAAAGACATTTGTTTGATTTTTTTGGATATTTGATTTAAAGTGTCAAGACTAGTGGGTAATTGTTGTGCAATATCCTGCTCGGATTGACGGGCATATTTTGAAAAATATTTGATTATTTTGAGTTGATTATTAATTTTTGATATTGCTAAAAGTCGTGCTATTTCAAATGCGGGTTTGCCGGTGGTATACTGCATTTGTTTAAGCCATAAACGGTTGTGTGTGCTTTGGTAATGATAGATTTTGGCGTATGCCATGCCGTGTTTGTTGACAAAATCGACCGATATGTTATGGTCGGCACAATATTTAATCAATTTAGTCGATACAGATGTGGCTTTTGAGGCTATGGTGATTTGTTTTAAGTTGTAAGCCGGAAACTTTTTGGTTTTTTTACCGTATTCTTTGATACTGACATGATGTTTAGTTATCCCTAATGAGATGCCATAGCCGTCAATGTGTAAATGGCTCATAGCAGCGGCTTTTTGTTCGTATATTTTGCGGCGTTGTTTGACGGCTTGTTCGGCAAGAGTTATTTTCTTGGCTTTTTTTTGTTCGAATACCGTATTGACGATTTGGTCTATATGAAAGGTTTTGTTTTGATTGTAAATATCGGTAATAAAATGGAGGTTTTTTAAAGCTGTTTTCAAGTGTTTTTTGCGGGTCAGATTTTTGTCGTTTCTAAGTTTATCTTTCCATAGTTTGATAATAAAGTCGTCAACAGGATATAGTATATGTTGCGGCACCAACCGTCCGTAATAATTGTTAATGCCTGCTGTGGCTTCGTGATATTTTTTGGGAAAATTTTGATGTTTAAAGGCTTTTCGTATTTTGGTTTTGATTTTTTCAATTTTGCGGGTTGACAGGCTAACGGATTTGTCGGTTATCCAAACGCCCAAGAATTTAAATCCGTATTGGGTATGTTTGACAAAGGCGCCGGGATTTAATTGTAATTTTAACCGGTTTTCTATAAATTTTATAGTTGATTGAAGTATCTTTTCCGCTTGTGCCCGGGTTTGGGTCAGTATCACAAAGTCATCGGCATATCTTACGTAAGTGATGCCCAGATCTTTCATCCGTTGGTCTAGTGGTGACAGATACAGATTTGCCAGCAGCGGTGATAAGACAGCGCCTTGCGGCACGCCTTTTTGTCGTTCTATCCAGCGGTTTTTGCCGGTTACATAGCCCATTTTGATAAAGGCGAAAATAAGTTCTAATAAATATTTGTCGGATATGTAGGGTTTTAATTGTTTTTTAAGGCGTTTGTGATTAATATTATCAAAAAAATTGTCTATATCACATTTAGCAAGCCAATAATTTTTTTCGGTTTGGATATAATGACGGACCTTATTGACGGCTTTGCGGGCGCCACGCCCTTCTCTGTATGCATAACTCGAATTTAAAAAACCGGTTTCAAGACGTGATTCTATTAGATTTTTAATAGCGGTTTGCACTATTTTGTCATTGATGGTGGCTAAGCCTAAAATGCGTTTTTCCGTTTTGTTTTTGTCAATTTTAATTTGCAAATAGGCTTCTGGCAAATAGGTTTGATCTTTTAATTTACGTTCAATACGTTGCAAATTGGCAGTTTCATTTTTGGCAAAGTCTTTTATGGACTGCTTATCGATACCGCCGGCAGATTGTTTACTTTTGATTTGTTGCCAAGCCGTTTGTAAATCGTTGTAAGTAAACATGATACGTTCTTTTTTGTCAATTTCAATATGTTTTTTTAAAGTTTACTAAAAAATCAATTTGTATTTACCAAGTCCAAAGACCGTTTTGTTGCCAATATGTAAGAATTCACCCATTTGCATATATGGGACAACCGCATTGAGCTGTCCGGCATATGAGATGTTCCCTTTCCAACCGGTCATCGGATATTTTTCGCTACGGGTGGGCGAGCGGAATATGCTTTGACGTGCTAGTTGTATGTTAACCGGAACGATATTGAATTTATTGAGTTCAAAAGGATAGTTTTCGGGGATACTGCGGCTGTCATATAAATAATCAAGGATAAACAAACGCCTGTAAACGTAACCGAATAAGCGTTGAAAATCAAAATCGGTAATTAATTGTTTTTTGCTGTTGAGCGATACCGGTGTTTTAAATTGTAAAGTTATACGGCTGATTTTTTGCTGGGGCGGCTTCAAATCGTAGAAGTCAATTATTTTTTTGTGGTTGTGAATCATGGGTTCGCATTGCATATTTGTAACCGGTAACGCGCCATGATTGAGTCCGGTATTTTGGATTTCTTTAAAGATGTTATAAATCTGATTTTCGTATTGTCTGTATTTCCCAATCAAAGTAAAAATAAATGTAATTTCTTGGTTTTGCCGGACAAAATCGTAGTGTTTGACCGGGTAGATAATAAAAGGCGCCGGCAAATCGTTTCCGGTATGTTTTTTGATAATTTCATCAAGTTTAATTTCTGGATGAAAAAATTTTTGATACAAATCTTGATGATATCGCATTAAGGTTTCACCAAAAACACCCCGTATCATACTTCCGAGCTGTCCGGGCAGGACGCCATTGGTTAGAGCAGTGTAGGTTATTTTGTAGCGGGTGATTATCATACGTGTTAAAGTATCAGTTTTTGATGGAGTTGCGTTTGTAAATCAGTTGCATATAACAGGCTCATTCCGGTTTGATTTTTGACATATTGCGCTTGGTTCATATGCATTTCCGGAACTAATAAAAAAGCATTTTCGTACGGTATATCAAGTTGTTTGAGATGGGTTTTAAACAACTTATAATATTTGCTGCCGATATGTCCGCTTTTGCATTCGAACCAAAATACTTTTTCGTTTAACATCAGTAAGAGGTCTAATTCCGAGGTTTGTCCACCGGGTTTTTGTATTTGCACTTGTGCCATAATGTCAAAACTCATTATCCGGTTGATGTTAGTTCGTAAAAAACGGGCAATTTCGCCGCGAAGCAAGATTTCGAGCCAATAGCTGTTGATAAATTCTGTGGCTTGCCGTATGCGTTTGATATCGACATCGATATTATTTCCTTTAAGTGCAAAGGCATCTATGATTTTATTTTTATGTAACATTTCGCTCCATTGGCGAATGTATTTCAAACTTTGTTTGTTCGTCAGCATTTCAAAATCTTTTTTCAGATGTTGGTGGCGTTTGAGTTGTCGATAAAAATTTTCCAGTTCCAAATAATGATGTGCCAAAAATCGGGCGGTATCCAAGAGTTTTTGATCCACCCGCAAATGTTTGAGATATTGTCCGGAATAAACGTGGCGATTGGCTAGAAAATTTTTTAACCAATGTTTCTTGTGTTTTTGTTTGACGAGTTGTTTAAGATGAGTGGCATCCGGTTGTAGTTGTTGTTGCATTTTTTTAAATTGCTTGGTGACAACCGCTATTTTTTTGATGCCGGTTTTTTGGTCTTCGTTGGACTGACGCGCCAGTGCCAAAGCCAGTTGTTCTATGGCTTCGGATAGTTCCAGAAGGGCTTGTGATAAAGGGATGTTACTCATTTAGTCTACTTTATTTTTGAAAAAAATACGCCCGTCGTCACCGATACGGCTTACGGTAAAAGTTTTGATATCGCCTTGGTTTATGCCTTTAACTTCAAAACTTTTAAGTTTTATAGAAGGTAAAGGCTTATTTAAATCTTCCAACAACTTTTTATAGGATTTGATGTAAGGAAAAATATACAATTGGTATTGCTCTTCCTTTTTTCTAAATATTATTTGTTCAATTTTAGCTTGAATTTTATCACCGGGTTTTATGTTGTTCTTCTCGATATAATCAGGTTCATTTGATTTTTCTATTTCATTATTGATGTTTTGGTTTTTTTCAACTGCTGATTCATCCGAAAACTGCCCGTAACCTACATTGGTTTTGGCGCCAATGCCCAGGTCGAGTAGGATGCGTTTGAAGAGTTTTAATTTATCCTCGGCAGTGAGGATGGTTTCGCCG
>JALVEJ010000020.1 GCA_027031025.1 Flavobacteriales bacterium
TACTACATCAAACGCTTCTTGATTGATGACCTCAAACGCGAAGAAGCCTTTATTCCCGAAAATGCACAATTATTGCAAATATCCTACGATTGGCTGCCGGTTTGGAACTTACACTTTACCAAAGAACGTGGCAAAGACCAAAAACCACCGCAAGAAATCAACGTCAGCGAATTTATCAGTATCAAAGGCATCAAAGCGCAAGGCAATATGTTGAGTAAGAAAAAAATCAAAAATATTGAGATTTTACCTTCTTTACCTTATGAACCGCAAGCCGAAGAAACCACCGAAACAGATGTGGAAGACGATAATATTGATCAAAGTATTGAAGATATTCCGTTTGAAATAAAAATACCGAAACCCGAGGAGAAAATTGATGAACCGGAACCTAAAAAACCGGATAATACAGAGCCGCCGACTTTATTCTAACGAACATTGTATATGGAATAATAATATTCGTAAATACCAACTAAAACATCATTAAACCTCATTTGATTTTTTTAATCAACGGATCATACAAAAAACGGTAAGATTTAAAATTGAAATCCTACCGTTTTTTATTTAAAAGTATCGCGCAATTATCTTAAACCTTTTAAAATAGCAAACGTATCATCTTTGAGTTTGATTCTGAACATCAACACTTGGTGTGATAGTTCTTTTAAATCGATAAAAACATTTTTTACGGGGCTCTCCGGTTCAATATTTTTTAACAATTTACCATTGATACCGTATATCTTGATTTGCATGATATTTTCATTATCACTGATAATATTAAACAAGCCATCATTTGACAATAAATTGATATTTTTAACCGGCATGACTTCAATGACATCTAAACTGCTTCTTGTAAAAATCAATTCAAAGCGGTCATCATATCTGCCTGGAACCGCTTGAAAAACATACGGATTAATTTTTAAGTCGGTAATTACATTTTCATATTTATCATTCAAATAAATATTGACATCTCTATTAAGAATTCCCTCAGCCCTATTCATATGAATTTGATGCGCTCCTGAATTGTCTGTTACGAATCCTAAGGGAACTGTACGGTCGGTATCGTTCCAAGCGGCAAGTCCTTGAATGACAAATTTTTCCTGCCCTATTATAGAATACAAATCAAAATTACCATTGATAGAATGTGCATCAAACAAACGATCTTTGGCATCAGTTGCATTGGCAAAAAATCCAATTAAAGTTTGTTGAAAATTAGTATTAGTGGTAAAATCAATCCATACTC
This sequence comes from Flavobacteriales bacterium, assembly GCA_027031025.1. Taxonomy (GTDB): domain Bacteria; phylum Bacteroidota; class Bacteroidia; order Flavobacteriales; family Flavobacteriaceae; genus WGBX01. The sequence continues at coordinate 1,235 of JALVEJ010000020.1, forward strand.
TATCAAAATTTGTACGGTTTACAAAATCGGTAGGTATCGTTGTGCGTTGACTATTTTTAAAATTTAAAATTCCTGCTGAATTAGCTTCAACAAAAAATCCCTCGGCTGTTGGCACATAGCGAGTTGCGGCAGGTCCGTTGCCGTTACAAGCAGTCGTGCTTCCGGCTCCAACCGAATAAGTTGTGTAACCTGCCGGTTGATGATGTCCGGCTGCATCTAATCCGGCACAATTTGTCCACAGATAATAAGCGCCTTGTATATTGGTATTGTCACTAGCCAACGTATTAAAATCAATAGGCGAAGGATACGGATTGCCTATTAAATTCCAATCGTCGTCACCTTGTGCGCCTGTTCCATTTACCCCAATACTAACTCCGATAATTCCGTTGTTGAATTTTTGTCCGTTTTTTACAAAATCAACATTTAAACTGCCACCTTGAAAACCATTAGGAGCTGAAACGGCATAGCCTAATCCGGGTTGCATTGCGGTATTGTTACCGGCTGCATTCCAATATTGGATACCTGTGTTAAAGCTATAGTATCGCCAAGCATTAGAGACAATTTCACCAAGCGTAAAACTTTCAATGGGGGTTGACCAGTAAACATAATCATACTGATTGTTCATCATTTGACTATAGCGGGTTAGTTTGTATATACCGGTTCCTTCAATTGTAGCATTATTATCCGATTGTACTAATATGCCCCCGTCATCAATTGTTATTTTTTCATCATTAACTACATCAAATGTCAAGTTGATATAGTCGCCATTGTTAATAGTTACCGGATTACCGGCATCGACCTTTAAACCGCAAGCATTGATATTTTTTCCATTAGTAATAAGAATTTCCCTAGTAATAATAAGTCTGTTTGACAAGTTAGATGGTTGTAAAGTGTTTAAATCTTTATCAAGCCATTGAGCACCATTCCAGTAGGCAATATCAGGACAGTTGGCAGTGGAAACAATAATTGTATAATCTTCTACTTCACCATCAAATCCGGTTTCGCAAGCTGTTGGATAATTATTGTATTTTACCGAGACCCGCATTCTGGTTTTCCCGATTGATGCAGACACCGGAATCACAATAGAAAGCGGGGCATTAGAAGTTATGCCATCTACAACATTTGTTGCACTTCCTAAATCATATTCTTCACCGGCATCGGCAAAATCACCGTCTTGATTCCAATCTATCCAAACTTTACTATAAACCGTGTAGTTTCCGTCAGTATCTACATTTACTGATAAATTATAGGTTTGACCGCGTTGCACAACTGTAGAAAGGTTTGTATAGTCTTCATAGGCATTGGTTTTTCCCCCTGAATTATTACTGATTTGGTTAAAATTGACTTGCGTAATAGCAGTATTAAAAGTCATGTTTCCGTTTGAAACACAATAATTAGTTGGAGCATAATCTTTTATGACAAAATTATCAATAGCGATATCCGATTGAAAGCCCCCTCCGGTTATCCCTGTAAATTTGAATTGCACATTGGCTTGTCCGGCCAAACTTCCTAAATTGGCACCATAATGTATCCAAGCATCTCCTTGATCTCCCGTAATGGCACCTATTGTCGTCCAATTTTGCCCATTGTCAGTTGTGTAATATATTTGTAATTCTCCCATGTCGGCGCCATACATATGAGCAAAAAAAGTCATAAAAGGATTTGTAACATTGGTAAAATTAAAATGCGGTGTTAAAATACTAGCGGTTTTATTAAAGCAACTTGATGCTTCTAAATAAATGTATTTACCGCCGCCGTTAGCATCATCGGCGGGACCGGTATTAGCACTGGCAGTCGCACCGGATAAAATATCCCAGTCGCTATCATCACCCGAAACATTATCCCAACAATCTTCAAAATTCACAGAGCCATCAGCAGTGCAATTGGTAGACGGGCTACTTTCAGTCCAAGCATCAAAATTTTCCAAGTAAGGTATATTTGTAATAGGGTTGCCACAACCGGTAACAAAACTAACATTATCTCCGTAAGCTGTTCCATAGGCATTAGTTGCGTATGCTCTGACATAATAAGTTTGGTTGACCGTCAATCCGGTTAAGTTAACAGTATATGTTCCGGTTCCAGTTCCGTTTGAAACATGGCTGTCTGTTATAGTCGGATTGGGATTAGTGCTCCAACATAAGCCGCGTTCGGTAACAGCGCTCCCGTTTTCACTGATGACATTACCTTGTCCTTGCGCATCGGTATCGTTGACTTGAAGCATAGGCAAAGTTTCAACGGTGGGAATTCCATTAGTTGTAGCATTGGCAGTAGCGCCGGGAACCAGATAACAATTTCCGGTAGAGTTATATTCAAAAACAGCAAAATGGTAAGTTGTTGCACTATTCAGACCCGTGATACTTACCGAAGTTCCGGAACCATTATAAACTACATAATTTCCAATACCTATTTGGTCGCCATTGCCAAATGTACTGTTTGCATTATAGGTTGTCCCGTCTACCGGATTACTGTTAACAGCGCCGGATTCTCTAACTAATACAATAACTTGATTACCATCACCACGTGTCCACGAGAGGTCAATTTGGTTTATTCCTTGTACATTTGTTTGTAGATTAGAGGCTTGTATGCTTGGATAATTGCATGGATTAGGAAAAACAAATGAAGCAATTCTAGTGCCGTGCGTATTGCTTTTCTTATATTCACTTGTAAACCAGAATGTTCTGTTATCCGAAGGGTCAACAGAGATATTACAATAATCACCCCATCTATTATAGTTATCTTGTGAATATTGTCCGTTTTGAATAGAAGTTTCGTCAATGTCCATCACGCCGTTGGCATTGTTATTTTCTGCGGCAGATTGACCGCAAAATCGAATACTCGGATATGTGCTGTTCCCGTCGGAAACCGAATAACCGATACCGATTTCTTTTTGAGCGTTGATAGCAATGGAAGCATTCCAACGTGTAGTATTGTCAGGATTAATATTTCCGGTTTGACGAATATTCCACCCGCTTCCTGTGTTTTGTAATTCGTACCAGCGAATAGCGCCTTCATTTGAATTTTCGGCAATAGTATGCGTTACTACCAGACGTTGGTCACCCGAAAAGTTTCTATAATTGGCTCTATACATCAGAATGGTTGATAAGCCGTCTAATTTTTGGGTGGTTCCGGGTTGTGGTATATTATCCCAGTTTCCTGTAAAATTTCCTGCAAATGAAGGGACGGCTAAGGTTTGAGTTCGTTGAAAAGTAGAATTGGAAGGCGTATTCCAATCGGCATTGAGTTCAAAAATCCATAATTCGTCGGCAGGATTGTTTTGGTTGTCATCTGCGATGGTAATAAATTGTCCGGGAGTACCGTTTGGTGCCCAAGCGCCATCATTATCAAGAGGGAGGATACAATGAAAGCCATCAAAAGTGTCTGGACGATTAGGATTATCAAAACCTATCATTGTAGGATTTGCATCGCCTATAATCATTTTGTCTCTTTCAAAAACGTAAACGTCTTTACCATTACTTGTATTAGTTGCCATATAATAGCCGTCTTGCCATATTCCGAATTTCATATAATCCGGTGTATCATCAACATCATAACTCCAAGACCACCATGCACCGGTCGGGTCATCTGTTTGAGAAACGGCAATCAACATATAATCATTATTGTTGCACAATGAGAATTCGGCATAAAACCATTTATTAGCTTGTTCGTCCCAAAGTACGATAGGGTCTCCGTTATTACAATTTGCTCCGGGTAAATTAGGGTCAAAAATGGTGTTTAAATTCGAAGGACCTGCTAGAATGTTGCCATTTTTATCATAAATAGCATAGGTTGTATTTACAACTTGAAAATAATAATTTTCGTTAACGGATCCGTTAGCATCGGGTGGATACGAACCGGAATCTTGTCCGGCAAAATTTTTAAGAAGTTGCGGCGCTATTCCCGGTTGTCCTGATCTTGTTTGGTTGAATTGTCCTTGATAAATGGTATTAAAATCAGTAGGCGGATGAATGTTGGGATTTAATTCTCTATCCTCATGTTCATTATAAATAAATTCGTTGTTATCTAAACTAAAATCGGTAACAATTGGTTTATCACGCAAATTGTTAGTTACGGCAAAACCTACCGGATGTTTGATTTCGGTAGGGTGTACCACTCTGTTTTCTTGTTGGATGTTTTGAGCTTGAATTGTACGGGATTGTTGAGCATAGCCTATAAATCCTAACATTAAAAATAGCAAGGTAATTTTTTTCATAAGTTTATTGTTTGTTATTACAAATATAATACAATAAACTATGAAAAATTAAACATTACGCTTTTTTAACACAATTTGTTTGAGTAGTTTTTAAAATTTAGT
>JALVEJ010000021.1 GCA_027031025.1 Flavobacteriales bacterium
AAACACTTCCGAAATCGTTGCTGTGGGACATCGTGTGGTTCACGGTGGTAATACGTTTGTGCAACCGACTGTCATCACTGAAAAAGTCAAAGACAAAATCCGTGAGTTATTCACTTTGGCACCGTTGCACAATCCGGCAAATTTAACCGGTATTGAAACTGCAGAAGAAATTTTTACAAATGCCAAACAAATCGCTGTTTTTGATACGGCTTTTCACCAAAGCATTTCCGTTGATAATCACAAATATGCCATTCCCGAAACATTTTATGAAAAAGGAATTCGTAAATATGGTTTTCATGGGATAAGTCATCAGTATGTTTCCCGTAAAGCCAATCAAATTCTAGGACGAAATAACACTAAACTTATCACTTTACATTTAGGAAATGGCGCCAGTGCTACCGCTGTTCTTAACGGCAGAAGTTATGACACGACTATGGGCTTCGGACCGATGAATGGCTTAATTATGGGAACACGTAGTGGAGATATCGATCAATCTATTATATTTTATTTGATGGATAAATTGAATTACAATTCGTTTGAAATACAAAACATTCTCAACAAAAAAAGCGGTATGAAAGCTCTAGCAGGTAGTAACGATTTACGGGATATCGAAACCGCCGCAAACAATGGTGACCAAAAAGCCCTGTTGGCTCTTACAATGTATGCCGGCGCCATAAAAAAATATATTGGCAATTTTACCGCTCAAATGAATGGCTTAGATGCTTTGATTTTTACAGCCGGAATCGGTGAAAATTCCGATTTGGTTAGAAAATTGGCCACGCAAAATTTAGATTATTTAGGCATAGAAATAGACCTGGAAAAAAATCTTAATCCAAAAAAATATCATGGAGATATTACAGGAGAAAACTCAAAGGTTAAAATTTTAGTGATTCCTACCAATGAAGAGTTGGAAATAGCCATGCAAACTTACCAATTGGAAAAAGCCCATTAAAAAAAAGTTAAAATAATGGTAATCAAATGTTATCGGAAACTTTAACCAAATATTATTCTCCCTTATCTGTTGTTATGGAAATGCCAAATTTTCTTAAAATATCGGCAAAAGTATCAAAATCCACTTGATAAGAAATACCTATTCCTTGTGTATAACCTTCTTGTTGACCAATATATTCCAATTCCGTTTGTTTATTGAATACACGGAAAATCAAGTTACCTTTTTCGTCTAAATAGACTTCCAACTCCACGTCGCCAACAATAGATGATTTAGTATATCGTCCAACGGGAATAGCAACTTTTCCATTTATATATACTTTTTTATTGATTTGGGTTACCAGACTTAATCCGACTTGCGGGTCGGTAATCAAGTTTCGTTCAATATTTTCATCGCCCCTTGTATAATTCAGATTAACTTGAAATTTATCGTCTTGTGCCATCAATCCGTTTAAAATATTTAAACCTTTTTCTGTAAAAGTTTTAACGACGCCTTCCCCTGCTCTTTTTGACAAATTGTAATCATTCTCATTAATAAAATCTCCAAATGATAATAAAGATAAGACTTGTAAAGTCTTCTTATCAGGGTCACTCAGCACGTAGTCAACCTGTGAACGAAGCACTGCATTGGCTTTGGGCAATTTCAAATCGAAACTAATAGTCGGTTTCATCAACCGGTCTTTTAAATAAATTATGGCTTCTACCGGCATTTTTTTTGCGTTCAAGCCTTGGTCTGCCAATAAAACCGTAGGGTCAGCAAAGGTTTCATACATAGCTTTGATATCTAAGGTTGCATTGTATGGGTCGCCTTCCCAACTGATATAGCTACCGGGTTCAACTGTAAATTTTTTGTCTATGACACCGGCATATTTAAAGTTATATACCCCTTCTTCAACGGCAAAATCGCCAAAAATATTAAATTGTCCATTGGTGTTAACATTCATTAAAACTAAACCGGTACCTTTTGCAACCAATGTGCTGCCAAATTCTTGATCGAGTAGAATTTCGACTTGTGCATCGGGTGTGATATCCAAATCAAAGTTCATTTCGAGTCCTTCATAAATTTTGCGGTGTTTATTTTTATTTTGTTTTTCTTTATTATAATCTTTTTTAGATACTATCCGGACAAAATCATCGTCGCCAATACTTTCAACATCCGATAAGGTTATAACAAAATTTGTTTGAGGTTGGGTTTGCATCTCGGCATCAATTTTCAATCGCTCTACATAACCATGAATACGGGCTTTTCCGCTTGTAAATACGGTCCCGTAAAACATTTCCAAAGGGTCCGGTGGCGTATCCAAAACCAATAAATTGTCAGTTGCTATATTCAAATCCAAATACCAATTATCAAAATTATGATGTTTTATAACACCGGTTAAAGTGCCTTTTGTTTTATATTTTGTATCAAAAAAACGGGCATCTTTTAACTCAAAAGTTTGGTCGTGTAAATACACAATAGTATGATTATCAAACTGATAATCGATATTTAAAGCTAAAATTTTTAAGCCGAAAAAGTCTAAATAAAGTTTGCCGTTGTATGACAAATTATCCAAGTTACCCACTATTTGAACCTTACCGGTTAATTTGCCTCGAATATTTACAAAACTTTCTTTAAATAAATTTTTCAAAGGACTTATAGGAAATTGGTTTAGCAACAAGCTTGCATTGAGTTCGGGTTTTTTCTTTTTCAAATTGAGATATCCAATCAATTTAAGCGCTTGAACTTGCTCATTAATGATACTTAAATCGATAAATATATTATTACCGGGCAAGGCACTGACTTTGATATGGACATCGCCTAGCAATTCGTCGTTGAGTTTGAATTGTTTTATCGTCAAAAAAGCCGACGGTAAAATTTCCTTTTTATACTTGGCAATATGAATGTTACCATTAAGTTTGCCTTCAAAAGCAAAGTCTCTGAGTTCGGGAGTAATATGGGGTAAATCAATACTATCCAAATTAACCTTAAAGTCTAATGAATCTTTATATTTGATACCGGAAATTCCAATTCGTTCTTGTTGGTGATGAATCCCGACATCATCGACTTTTAAAGAATCTGCTTCCGGATTGTAAACAATTCTGTTTAAATTTATATCGGGGTTGATCAACCAAGGTATATTTTTAAATTGCAATTGTGATTTTTGTAGTCCGAAAATAAAATTTTGTAACTGATCCATGGTGTAATAAAAAGCGATATCATATTGATCATTGTATTGACTACCGCCTTCAAATTTGGTCTTTAAATATAATGTATCATTGATAGTTGTATTTAATAAACGCAAATTTTTAAGTTGATAAAAACCGGTATTTACGGTATCTACCTTTAAGAATATGTTGTATAACGGGTTTTTATTGTCAATAGATAATTTAACTTTTTTAAAATTATGGTTTGAATATGAGATGTTTTCTGATAACAATTTAAGTTTCAACAAATTATCCTTAGAATAGACTTTACCTTTGATGATAGTGTTTTTTGAGATTTTCAAATCGGGATTTAATAAACTGACCACTTTATTGTGAATTTGCAGTTTATAATACATATATTGCTGATTATCAACAGGTTTTAATTTATAATTAGCAAATACACTTCCTAATGCATTTTGCAATAACACCGGCATGTCTTTAAAAACAAACTTGCCTCGTATGTATCCGTCTATAATATCGGACGAATGAAATAAAATTTGTCTTTCTTGCTTGTCATTAAATTTTGATGAAAACATCAAATCGTCAAAGGCATACGTATCATATTGATTGACAATTTTTATATGATGCGCTTTTATTTCCCCTATAACATCTTCAATGCTTGTGCCTTCTGCCTTGACATTTATTTCGCCTTCAAAACGACTAAATTCGTCCTTTGAAAAGTTAAGATGATATAAGTTTGCCCGACAGATTTCAGCATAAAAATCCAATTTCCGTTTAGGTTTTGAAAAATCAACCAATCCGTTAAAATCCATTTCCAAATTATCATCTGCAACATCTATTTGACCTTGAAATAATTTGCGTTGAAAATCACCATTAATCAATATATTATGGTAGGTATAATCATTATATGTAATGGCATTAACCGTACCAAGAAAATTAGCATTCAACGAATTTAATGTCAAACCTCGACCTTTAACTTTAAAATTACTGGATAGATTATCAATATTTTCTTTAACTAATGATTTGATTTTAAAATTTTCTGTGATGATATGTCCTTGATAATCTGCTTTTGAAATATCGTTTAAATTATTCATTTTCAGGTTTATAGATAAATCACCAAGATCGGTTAAAACTTCCAGATTTGTATTCAAATTTTTTGTGCCGTAAAACACATTTCCGGTCATATCAATGGCACCAAAAGGCGCCAATGTTTTGATGGTTTTGTTATCTAAAACTCCGGGTATAAAAGATTTTAATTGTTGAAACGAAAAACTCAATTGTTTAAGACGGCTGTCCAGTTCAAAGTTTTTATCATTAAACGTATTATTTAATCGCAATTGCCCTTTTAATCGAACATGATGATCTGTTGAAGCCACTAAATTGTCTAAATGCAAATCATTTAACACCCCCGAGAGTTTTGTTTTAAAAAATATTTTACGTTCGGCATTAAACACCGGGCTAAATTTGTTTAAATCGTTGCAAGAAACAGCGGCTTTTTTAATGTCGGCTTTCACTTGAATACGATTATTGAAGTTGTCATATCCTTTATCAGGCGATACAAAACTTAAAGACATGGCTAAATTTGAACCGGGCGTTTGCAAAATCAAGTTTTTAAAATCAATACTTTGCTCATCATATTTAAAATCGGTTTGTAAGCGGTCAATTTGCACCCCCCGATAATCCAGCATTTGCATAGCTGACAATTTGAAAGCGACTTTTTCGGCAATTTGCTCAAAATCAGATAGTTTTGCTTGCAAATGACCAAAATTTAATAGCGTGTGATTTTTTAAATTATAGTCGAAATATTTAAAAGTGGCATTAGTCAGTTGCAGTTGTTGGATGTATATGCCGAAAGCTTTATCATGGGTTGATTTTTGAGTGGATTCGCCATCAATTTTATCTATAAAAATATCTAAATTGGATTGTTTTTGTCCTTTATAAATAATGATTTTTCCCGTTAAACCGTCTATATTGGTATGTCCGAATTTGATACGGTTTTCTTTATTGATTTTCCAAGGATTTCTGATGTAAGTTTGTAAGCGTTTGCCGTAAAAAATGGTATCGTTATGCGTATCAAGAGCTATAAAATTTTTTAGAATAATAGCCCCCGAAAGCGTAATTTGCAGTTTATCAATTTTTAGATTAACCCCTGTTTCAGCATTTATTTTTTCTGTAAAATGCTTAGCAATAGCCGTCTGCACCGATGGAAGCGCTAAAATTAACGACAACAACAAGCTGATTATCAAAAAGATAATCAATATACGGGATAATATTTTTACAAATCTTTTAATATCGATAAGATAATGGTAATTTTGCCTATAAAAATAGCAATTTTTATGCCTGAAAAATCAAAAAA
>JALVEJ010000022.1 GCA_027031025.1 Flavobacteriales bacterium
GTTTTTAACAACTTCTTCAAATTTGGCTTTAAAATTATCAAACTCTTCGGGTGCAATTGTCAATCCGGCTGCATATTTATGCCCGCCAAATTGGATAATATGTTCACTACAAGCTTGTAAAGCATCATAAACATTAAAACCTGAAACGGAACGCACGGAACCGGATATAACACCATTTGATTGCGTAAAAACAATAGTCGGACGGTAATAAGTTTCAATCAAACGACTGGCAACTATACCAACTACGCCTTTGTGCCATTCTGGATGAAAAACCACGGTTGAAAATCTGTCTTCTTCCTTTTGATTTTTAATTTGTTGTAAAGCTTCAACAGTGATTTTTTGGTCATACCCCCGGCGTTCTTCATTATATAGTTCTATTTCCTCGGCAAATTTATTAGCAACGGACAGGTCCTTTTCCACCAAAAGTTTAACCGCTTCTTTGCCATGTTTGATGCGGCCGGCAGCATTGATACGTGGCGCCAGTGTAAAAACCAAATCGCTGATATCTAAGGTTTTATCTTTTATAGTGCGCGATAATGCCCGCAAACCTGCACGCGGATTTTTTTCTATCTGTTTAAGCCCGTAATATGCCATAATGCGGTTTTCTCCCGTAATTGGAACGATATCCGCACCAATACTTACGGCAACCAAATCGAGATAAGGCACGATATCTTCTACGGGCAATTGCCTTTGTTGCTGTAAAGCTTGAATCAATTTAAACGCAATACCCGCCCCACTGAGTTCTTTATATGGATAAGAGCATGCCGGTTGTTTAGGATTTAAAAAAGCAGTAGCCGGAGGCAAGACTTCTCCCGGTGTGTGATGGTCACCAATGATAAAATCGACACCTTTATTTTTGGCATAAGCAATTTTATCTACGGCTTTAGTGCCGCAATCGAGGGCTATTACTAATGAAAAATTATTCTCAGCGGCAAAATCTATACCTTGAACGGACACGCCATAACCTTCGGTATAACGGTCGGGGATGTAAGTGTCAACCCGGTCGTAAAAATCTTTTAAATAAGAATAAACTATAGATACAGCGGTAGTGCCATCGACATCATAATCACCGTAAATCAAAATTTTTTCATTATTATTTAAGGCATGGGTTAATCTGGTAATAGCCTTATCCATATCTTTCATCAAAAACGGGTCGTGCAAATCTTCAAGTTGCGGTCTGAAAAAACGGCGGGCTTCTTCAAAATTCGTAATACCGCGTTGCGCCAACAAAAAGGCATTTTTGTGTGGTATATTTAGCTCATTTTGAAGCTTTTTTACTATCTCGGAATCCGGTTCGGGTTTATATTGCCACTGCATAATATCAGATGTAAAATTGGGTTTTCAAATTTACAAAAATTACAGCGGTTTTGATATGTATATTTTGTAAAAGTTTATAGATTTATTGTTTATATAGCAGCGACCGGTTTTAGTTCTATGGTTATGACATTATCAAAAATTATTTTCCGGCTATTTTTTGCCAGAGTTTTTGCCACCAAGACAATTTTTTCTTATCAAAATATTCACCGTAACCATAGCCGTAACCATAACCGTATTTATGTCCGTAACCGTATTTTTTATAAGTATTTACTTTAAAATCATTGTAAATGATACCTAGGTTTTTCATCTGCTTTTTTTGATGTTTTTCATCAATATCTTTAACCAGAGATTTTAGGGTATAATCTTCCCGGACTATAAAAACGGCAACATCAGCATAGCGTTGCAATTCCATAGCATCGGAAACCAAACCCATAGGCGGGGTGTCAATGATTATTTGATCATATTTTTCCGAAAGATTTTTAAATAATTCTGCTGTTTTTTCATTTAAGATTAACTCGGAAGGATTAGGCGGAATTTTTCCCGATAAAATTAAATCCAAATTGTCAACATGTGTCGATACAATGATATCATCCAGCTGGGCTAATCCGCTTAAATAATGTGACAATCCTAAATGTTCGGATTTGGCTTCATCAAAATATTCTTTGAATTTGGGTTTACGCAAATCAAATTCCAAGACGACCGTTTTTTTGTTGCTGATAGCTTGCGAAATGGCTAAGTTTGAAGACACAAAGGTTTTACCTTCGCCGGAAATACTGGAAGTTATCAAAATAGTATGCGACGTTTTTTGAGCGGGAAACATAAACCGGAATGCCGAGCGCAAAGACCGGAACGATTCCGACACAATATCATCCGGGTGATTTAACACCGGCAAGTTGCCTTTCTTTTCCCAGTGATAAACTTGTCCGATAATGGGTGTGTCTGTCAGGTTTTCAACATCGGAAATATCATGCACTTTATTGTCCAAGAAAAATAATATAATAATAATGAGCGCCGGAATTAATAAACCCGCACCAATGGCAATCAAATAGTTAATTTGCCGGTTAGGCGCCACAGGGGGCTGACCAACATCTTTGGCATCGTCAATAATTTTTAAATCGGAAACATTAGAGGCTTTAACAATACCGGCTTCGTTACGTTTTTGTAAAAGCGTATTATAAATTTCTTCTTTTAACTCATATTTACGTTTTAATCCTAATAATATTTGTTTTTCTTCGGGCAATTTATTGATTTGTGCTTCAATATGGTTTATTTTGCGGTCAATCAATGCCATTTCTTGGTCTAGCGTATGTAAAGCCGACCGGACGGTTTGCAACAAAGATTGCCGCAAAGATTCTATTTCCAAATCAATCCGTTTGATGACCGGTGCATCCGGTTGAAAATGCGTCAATTCATTTTTGCGCTGCACGGCTAATTGCGTAATGCGACCCACCTTTTCAATTATAGTCGGATCATCAATCCCAACCACGGTTGGCGCCGGTAAATCTTCATAATTTTTAGTATTGTTAAGATAATCAAGTAGTTGCTCGTAATAAAGTTTTTTTAAGGTTATAGAACTTTTTGCTTGGTCTAAACCGGAAATTTTTTCAAAAAGTTTGGCGGTCGGATCATCCAGATTTAAAATAGTTTTATTGCGAACAAAATCTTTCAGTTTGCGAGCAGCTATGACTAAATCTTGGTTGATGTATTTTAAGGTCGAATCGATAAATTTGATGGTATTTAGTGCAAATTTATTTTTATCATCTAAGATTTGTTTCTTCAACAATCCGGTGGTCGTATTCAAATAATCGGCAATTTGAGCTTTATTTTGACCGCGCAATTTTAATACTAATATAGAAGAATTTTTGTTTTTATTTTTGACAACTAAGCGTTCTTTCATATTTGAGACCACGCTGTTAAAATCTTTTAATGTCAACATATAAATAGCATCTTTATCATATCCGGCTTTGGTATTGCGTTCAAAAATTCCCGATAAAAAGTCCAAATCAACAGGTTCTCCAAAATGAAAAGTTTTTTGAAAGGCTTTAACCGGTGCCTGCTTTGAGATTTTATCCTTATATTGAAAAACTTTTGCTTGTTTTACATCCGGTTTAAAAGTCAACTGAAAGCTTTGGTCATCCAGTATTTTTATTTCAAACGGCAAATTGACAACTTGCCATTTGTTCATGTCCGGTTTAAAAATAAAAGGGCTTTTTTTATAAATATCAATTAAATAATACTTCCCCTTTTTTTGATATGAAATGTAACTTTTGAGCTTATCGACTACTTTTTCGTTGTGTGAGCGTGATTTAAAGGTTGTAACGACCAAATTAACTTTGTCACTGACGCCGCCCCAGTTAAAAACCAAGCTCATATTGGAAGTAAAAAACGGATTGTTCTCATCTTTAATCGTTACATAACTATCTAATTCATAAACATTTTGCTTATGCAAATTGATATAATAAGCAATTGCCAATGCGGTAATCAAAGCCGCTACAAACCATTTCCAATGCGACAGAAGTTTAAGTAGCAAAAGTCTGAAATCAAAGCCGGTTTGTTCTTCTTCAAATGAAAATGGATTATCGGTATTCATAAAAAATTATTTTACGTATTTGGTAAACAAAATAATGCTGGTTATTAAAGATAAGGCGGTTATGGTTGTAGAAATACTTTGTTGCAAGGTTGCTCCGGTTCCCCAGGTTTTTTGGGGCAAGGGCGGCACGTAAATAACATCATTGGGGCGTATATAAAAATAAGGAGACTGAACGACACGGGCATCGGTTAAATCTAATACTTCTTTGACCAATTTGCTCTGTTCACGCCTGATAACCACTACCGCTTTACGGTCACCGACCAACGTAATATCACTGGCACCACCTAAAATATCAAATAAAGTCGGTTTTTCTTTATACAAAACACCGGTTCTCGGATTTTTTACTTCGCCCAATACCGTAAAAGGCACACCGGCAAGTTTGACCTTGATATAAACATCATTCAGCGTTTTAAATTGCGTCTCTAAAAGTTTTTGTTTGATGATATTTTTAACTTCTTTAAAAGTTTTACCTTCTACATATATTTTATTAATAACCGGCAATTCGATATAACCTCGACTATCAACGGTATAGCCGTCAAAATACAAAGAACTTTCGGAATTCCGATTTGAGGTTGCTACATTTTGCTGCATTTTAAACAATTTCTCCACCGTTTCATTTCCAGACTTCAAACTGACATACAAAATATCATTTTTCTGAATCTTATAGGCAGTACTGTCCACGACACTCTTGGGCAAATCTCCTTGAATATAAACGATATTTTTATATGGCACACAGCTTGACAAAAGCAAAAAGAAAACACCTGTGAAAGCCCAAAAAACATTTTTCATAAAAACGAATTAAGTTAAAATTTAATTAAATTAATTTACAAATATAGGACAATTTGCAAACCCAAACCATAAATTTATATCATTTTGTCTAAATCAGGATACAAAAAATCATTATATGGAAAACGTTTAATATGAATTTTTCTGACTTCATTATATAATGTATCTTTTAACCGGTCAATATTTATTTTTTTTTCAGCCGAAATAAAAACAACCGGATTGCCAGACTTTGCTAACCATGTTTTTTTTAGTGTTTCATGTTGATTTTCAGGCAACAAATCTATTTTATTAAAAACAATAACTGAGGGCTTGTCCGCAGCTTTTATTTCCGATAAAATTTGCTTTACGGTTTGCATGTGTTCTTCAAAATTGGGATGTGAAATATCCACCACATGAATCAGCAAATCGGCTTCGGTTACTTCGTTAAGTGTCGATTTAAAAGATTCGATTAATTGCGTCGGCAATTTTCTAATAAAACCCACCGTATCGGTCAATAAAAACGGAATATTATGCACGACTATTTTTCTAACGGTTGTATCTAGGGTTGCAAAAAGTTTATTTTCGGCAAAAACCTCCGATTTACTCAAAACATTCATCAATGTACTTTTGCCCACATTGGTATAGCCGACTAGTGCTGCCCTAACCAATTTACCACGATTACCTCGTTGGGTTGCCATTTGCTTATCGATAGCTTTCAATTTCTTTTTAAGCAAAGCTATTTTATCTCGTATTATCCGACGGTCGGTTTCA
>JALVEJ010000023.1 GCA_027031025.1 Flavobacteriales bacterium
TTGATAGTTGGGCTGTTGATGTTTTTAGTAAATCAATATTTAAAAAATTGGTATTCATACTTTGATATATATTAACATAATCAGTCAACAATTCTTTAACGGCGCTGCTGCCATGTAACACATAATATTTCATATGCCGCCAATAGCCGTAGTAAGCGACACCTGCACCACCGTGCGTATTCCCAAAATAAATTTCATTATCGGTAGCTAATCCGTTTGGGATATTGACTGTCCCCACCAAATTATTATCTACATAAATCTTTAAGTTATGATCAGACTGCGTATATTTAAGTCCGAATTGATACCATTGGTCAACCGTTACTGCAAAATTAGTATCATAATAAGCAAAATCGGCATTGACGCCCGTTAAATAGTCCACCTGTAAAGTGTGAGAGTAGCTAATCCAAAGGTTGAGCCATCGATAAAAATGCCCGCTAATAAAGATAAAATTGTTGGTGTTAGATGATAATTTGGCTTCAAAAGTAATGATAAAATCTCCGTCATTAAAGCCATTAATCCCATCCATTACGATAAGACTTCCGCTCTGTCCGGTGCTACCGTCATTATAGGTGCCATTTGAATAAATGCTGCCATTTGAAAAAGGCGCATTCTGAATGGCAGCATCCGGATTATTTCCCGTTGCATCAACGGCATTGGTTTGAAACGGATAATGTGCCAGCAAATCGTAACCGGTGGTGTCTTGTGACCATGCGGAAACTTGCCAAATAAATAGTATTAAAAGATATATATTTTTCATAATAATTTTTTTTTGAGACCTACTAGGTTTTGAAAACCTAGTAGGTCTGATAAAATTTTGGAAACCTAGTAGGTCTGTTATAAATTAACGATTGACGGAAATACTTTTTAGTTTTTGTTCCATTTTTGCCATACGGGCTTGTAGTTGTAACAATTGGGCATTTTGTTGTTTTAACCGGTTAATTTCTTGCTGTTGTTGTTCGATGGTTTCTTGTTGTTCTTGCACAGCTTTAACCAGCGGTACAACAAATTGGGCATAACTCACACTATATAAGCCTACATCATCACCCGCTTTTTGCACACCACTGAATTCATAGCCGGCATCTTTGGCGGCTTGCTCTACTTCTTGGGCTATGAAGCCGGTCATCTTGATATTTTCTATGTCATATTTTGAAGGCCAGTCGCCTAAGTCTTTCACTTTACCATTACGAGCAGTCATTTTATTCATTTTATGAATATCCAAATTGTAGGTTACGGGACGTAAGCGTTTGATAAAATCCAAACCGGCTACATCATTTCTAATATGGGTTTTAATGCGTTGGTCACTATAAGTGCTCCAAGTTACTTGTCCGCCTATCCAACTAACGCTACCGTTTCCTATTTCAATTCTGTTGTCAACATCCGATTGTCCACCGGCGCCATAACCGATACAAGTTGTGTTGTTTAATCCGGAACCAAAGAAATAAGCATCGCTACCGATAGCCGTATTATTACTGCCACTTGTGTTTTCATACAAAGCATTATCCCCGACAGCACAATTGTTTCCGCCTGTGCTATTGTTATATAAAGATTTATAACCCAAAGCTGTATTAAATGTAGCGGATGTGCTGTTCATTAATGATTTACTTCCTACGGCTACATTATAATTGCCATTGTTTTGATACAAAGCCAGAGCGCCTACTGCTGTATTTTCATTTTTGTTGGTATTGGCATTTAGTGCCGAATTACCGATAGCCGTATTGCCGGTTCCGGTGGTATTGTGTTCCAAAGTAAGCCAACCCAAAGCCGAGTTGCCTTGACCGGTACTATTGGCATTTAAACTGCCTTGACCAACGGCGGTATTTTCGCTACCGGTTGAATTTGAATATAGTGCCGTACTTCCTACTGCTGTATTGTTGTTTGCCGTATTGTTTAACAAGGTAGCAAAACCCACTGCCGTGTTTTCATTGCCGGTTGTAATAGTTTGTAAAGTTGCAGAACCGACCGCTGTATTTTTAATACCGTTGGTGTTAAATTTTAGGGCTTCTGACCCAACGGCAACATTATCGCGACCGGTGTTATTGGCTGATAGGGCATAATATCCGGATGCAACATTATCGTGTCCGGAAGTATTCATGGTTAAAGAAGCAGAACCAATTGCCACATTTTTAACGCCTGTATTGTTGTGATTCATGCTTTCATAACCAATCGCCACATTATTATTTCCGGTTGTATTGGAACTTAAAGCGTTAAAGCCCAAACCGGCATTTCTGTTGTCGGAACTATCATCGTTTTGTCCGGCAAATTTACCTAAAAAGACTGATGAACCATCATTGCTACCATCACTGTCTGATTTAGCATCTGATAAGTCGTCAATTTTGGTAACGCCACTTCCACCTCCGGAAGGTAAGCTTACGGTGTTCCCTCCGGAAATGCTCAATTGAGAACCGCTGATAGATAAACTTTGAATTTCATTATTCGGGTCGTGGTCTGCATCATTGACTTCATCAATAAAGTCACCACCGCCATTGCTCAAACCAACTACATTACCGGTTTTTGTAATGGTTTGTAATTCATTGGTTGCATCGTGGTCTGCATCGTTGACATTGTCAGTAAATGTAGCGGTAAGATTGCCCAAACCATTGCTACGAGCCAAAGTTAAAGTTTTGGTGGTAGTGCCTGAAAAAGCAGCCGAATTTACCACTCCATCCGTTCCCGAACCGCCACTGATATCATCATCGGCTGGGACAAAAGCAGAGCCGTTATATTTCAAGACTTGTCCGTTGTTGGGTGTGGTAGTTGAGACCGGAATACCATTGATGTTGTCAGCAATTCCGACACGATTGGCAAATTTGGCAAAAGGTACCGCTTTAAGTTCCGATGTGCCGAAATCTTGATAACCGCTTCCGGTATTGATTTCGACTTTTAAGAAATAGATATTGCCAGCCCAATCGATATTGGTAAAACTACCATTCATAGGATTACCTTCACCTATGGCTGCTTTGGCAATACCATTGGCATCGGTTGTTACGGTATGGGTTTCACGATATACCGAAGTGGTGCCATTTTCTAAAATATTAAAACGAATGGTAACAGATTGGTTGCTCAAAGCATTGCCGTTGTTGGTTATCAAAGCTTTATAATTAAAACCTTGATTTTGAATAAATTGTGCTTGTGTAAAAGTGGTGACACAAAGCATTAATAAGAATGATAATAAATGACGTTTCATAATGTTTAATTTTAGGTTATTATTTTTTTTGAATTTTGATGATTTTTTTAGTTTTATTTTGTCTGTTGATGATAATTACCAGATAATTTGCAACCGGTAAATTTTGCATATTGACATGATTGTTGTTCTGATTGATATGACCTTGATAAACAGATTTGCCGGTCATATCAAAGACATAAACTTCATAATTGTCATTATCGGGCAATTCGAAATTCAAATAGGTTTCAACGGGATTTGGGTAATATTGTAAGCCGTCGATTTCTGAATAATCTTCTACCCCCAAGGCAGTCAAAATATCCGGCCCGACAAAGCCTTCGGACAAATGTTTGGTGCCTTGATCAGTTTCGTTGATAGCTGTTTCGCCAATGGCATAAATGATTTGCATATTACCGGATGTATGGCTGCCGCCACCGGTTGATATGCTGCTTTTTTTTACGGCGGTTTGTGCATTGGCTCCCAGCGCCGCACAGAAGCAGATACTTAATAATACTTTTTTCATAAGGATTAATTTTAGGTTATTATTTATAATTTCCAGCCTAGACCTACTAGGTTTTCAAAACCTAGCAGGTCTTGAGCGATTATTTTTGTAATTGCCGTTGCATCGCATCTATTTGTGATTGCATTTTTTGTAAAGCTTCTTTTAAGTCTTTATTTTCTTTTTTTAGTTCTTCAATTTGGGTTTGTTGTTCTTGCATACCTTTTACCAGCGGCACGACAAATTGCGCATAACTCACACTGTACATTCCCAAATCATCATCGGCTTTTTGTACACCGCTAAAATCATATCCGGCATCTTTGGCGGCTTGTTCTACTTCTTGTGCGATAAAGCCGGTCATTTTGATTTTTTCTATATCATATTTTGACGGCCAGTCATCTTTATTCAAATCTTTACCTTTACCGCCACGAGCAATCATTTGGTCCATTTTGTGAATATCTAAGTTGTAAGTAACCGGACGCAAACGGGTGATAAAATCCAAACCGGCAACGTCATTTTGAATATGCGTTTTGATACGACGGTCGCTGTATGTGCTCCAACCGACTTGTCCGCCTATCCAAGAAACATGCGTGTCTCCAATTTCGACTCTATTGTCAGATGAAGAAACACCACCGGCATCATATCCAATACAAGTAGTGTTTGAATAACTTCCGGAAGAACCTGCATATTCGCCAATAGCAGTATTAGCGATTCCAGATATATTATTATGTGCTGCATAATATCCTATGGCAACATTAGTACTTCCATTGGTATTTGATCTAAGCGCACCAGTTCCAATAGCAACATTATTATCCCCGGTATCATTGGCAGTTAAAGCTTCAAAACCTACTGCTGTATTATTGGCGCCATTAATATTATTTTTGAGAGCATTATAACCTAAAGCCGAATTGTTCTCTCCTATTGTGTTTCCCATCAAGGCATAAGAGCCTACTGCTGTATTTTTTGATGAGGTTAAGTTATATTGATTTGTGCTAAATTTATTATTATACAATGCCTTATGGCCAATAGCCACTAAATCAGATACCCCTACATTCTTATATAATGCTTCGGTGCCAATGGCGATATTATCTGTTCCGGTTGTGTTAGAATACATAGCCGTTGTGCCAATTGCAGTATTTTGATTACCGCTTGTGTTTTCGTGCAAACTTTGTATGCCAACAGCTACGTTAAAATCACCGTTTTTGTTTTTGTTTAAGGACTCTTTGCCCAGTGCGGCATTACCCGAACCTCCAATGTTTGAAGTGAGCGCTCTATCACCCACTGCGGTATTGTTATATCCGATTGTATTGGATAGTAAAGCATCATTTCCAAAAGCGGCATTGGCATATCCACTAGTATTCTTTTTCAAGGCATCATCACCCATGGCGGTATTTTGGTAGCCGCCTAAATTACTATCCATTGCACCTGAACCAAGTGCATTGTTTTCATAACCGGTGGTATTATTTAACAAAGCATGATAACCAACTGCCGTATTGTTTTTTCCAGAGTCATTGTCATGTAAAGTATGATACCCCAAAGCTGTGTTTTTATAGCCTTTGGTATTGGTGGTCATGGCTTCCGTTCCAACAGCTGTATTAAATTTACCTTCTGTGCCGCTTGCACCTGTACCGTTGTTGGTTAAAGCTTTGCTTCCTATGGCAACCAAACCCGAATAACCGGCTCCGCTGTATAAAGCTTGATAACCAAGCGCTGTATTATCCGAACCGGTTTCATTTAAAGCCAACGCACTGCTACCTACGGCAGTATTGTTGT
>JALVEJ010000024.1 GCA_027031025.1 Flavobacteriales bacterium
GATTAACGCCAGCATGAGCGTTAAGATTACATTAAACTTTGTTCTCATCTTCTTTTATTTTTGAGTTTGTCAACCACAAATATCTTAATAAAAAGTTAATTATACAACTTTTCATTTCATATTTTTCAGAATAATCAATATTTAAAATTTAAGAGATTGTTTAATATTTATATAAACACCTTGAAAATCAGGAAGATAATCAACTTTTATAGGCTTGACAATTTCAAATGTTAAAATTTGATTTTTATTTATAAAATGTAAGCCTATCCCAGTATTTGCATAGGAAATGTTTTGTTTGTTAAAGGAATTTGTTTGTATATAATCACCAATTAGGTAAAACTCAATTTGATTTACGTGATAAATTATATCATTTTTAATACTCAAAATCCGGTTATAATTTCTTTCTAAATTAACAACTTTTCTAAATATACCATTTTGTATATAGCCCGGCACGCTTAGTTTATCTTGATTGGTATTAAAGCTTTGCAGATTGTGAGAAAGTGACACATTATGCCAAATATATTCATTTGATTTTAATTGGAAATAGAAAAGATGCTGATCTATATTTGACAAATTGATGTTGTATTGCGCTTGAAACTCAGCTATCCAAGTTGTGTTTTTATTTTTTATATTCATATGATATGACATTCCGGCTAACCTGTTGGATGTTAGTGTATTATTAAAAGATTTAAAATTATAAATGTAATTTATGCCAAAAGTTTGATTTTTGACTTGATAGTTTAGTCCGGTTTGATTCAAAATTTCGAAACTGATAGTATCATTTCTTATGGATGAAAAATAGTTGTCAAGTCCGAAGTTGCTGCTTTTGATGTAGGGAAATTTTACGTTAAATTGAATTTGCTGGTATTTGTTCTTTCTTTGCCAAACAAAAGTCAATTGTTCACCGGTATTTAATAAGTTATAAAAAGAACTCTTGATACGTCCTTCTAATTGCAGTTTTTCTTTTTCTGAATCGTAATTAAAACCCAACATTCCATCTAATAAATTAGAGGTTTCTTTTTTGATTTTTAAAACGACCATTTTTTTACCATGGTAAAAGTTTATTACAGGTTGTGTAGTGATTTTAAAGCCGGTTTTCTCATTAATAAACTGTTCAATGCTGTTAAGGTTTTTTAAATTAATAGGTTTTCTTTTAAGTGATTTATTTAATTTTATTCTGATATTCTCCGGAAATTTTTTATCAGATATTACCACCAAACTATCAATTTTAGCTTGTGCTGTATTTATAATATGATAAAAAACATGTAATGTTTTGTTTTGAATACTGATACTATCCGGTTCTAAACGGTTAAATAAATAGCCGGCATGTATTAATGAATCATTAAGGCTTTGTAATCTTTTATTTAATGCATTTAAGGGAGTTTTTTCTTGTTTCCCGTCAATATATATATATAATGTATCGTTGATTGGTTCACCTTTGATGAGTTCTTCTTTTTTGTTGAGTGTAATTTGAGCGCCTAATAAATGTCTTTGTAATAATAAATTTAACAAGGAGTCATTTCTATTCAATCCGCTTTGTTTATGCTGAGCCGGCATAATTCCGAATACTAAAAAAAATATAAAACCGGAGAAAGTTTTCATTTCATATTTGTCATTTTTATTTTGAAAAAAGCATTAAAAGTTCATAAAAGTTATCCTTTGTTGTCTTATATGGTTTAATTCATACCTGATTTTGTTAATTTTTCAAGTCAATCTATTTCAGGACAAGTCAATTCATCAACTCATCAGTCCTAATACTAAACCCAAACGTCTCAAAACACCTGTTATTGTCATGCCAAAAATATTTTTTTGTAATTATGTATAAATCAGTTTGAAAAACAAAAAAATATTTCTATCTTTGCCGTCCGAAAAAGAACAACGTAAAAATTAAATTAAACATATGCCTACAATTCAACAATTAGTTAGAACAGGAAGAACCAAAATAACTAAGAAGAGTAAATCGGCTGCTTTAAAAGGAAGTCCGCAAAAACGTGGTGTATGTGTGCGTGTTTATACTACGACCCCTAAAAAACCGAATTCCGCTATGCGAAAAGTTGCGCGGGTTCGTTTAACCAACGGTAACGAGGTCAACGCATACATCGGCGGTGAAGGACACAATTTGCAAGAGCACTCGATAGTATTAGTTAGAGGTGGAAGGGTGAAAGATTTGCCCGGAGTCAGATATCATGTCATTCGCGGCGCCTTAGATACAGCCGGAGTGGATGGTAGAAAACAACGTCGATCTAAATACGGAACCAAACGCCCTAAGAAGTAATTGAAAAAAAATTAACATGAGAAAAGGAAGACCTAAAAAAAGACAAATTCTACCCGATCCGAAATTTAACGATCCTTTGGTAACAAGATTCGTTAATAATTTAATGTGGAACGGTAAAAAATCCCTTGCATTCAATTTGTTTTATGATGCTTTGGATATTGTAGATCAAAAGAAAGGCGAAGAAGAAAAATCAGCCTTGGAAATTTGGAAAGACGCTTTGTCAAATGTGATGCCGCATGTAGAGGTTAGAAGCCGTCGTGTAGGTGGCGCAACATTCCAAATACCCATGCCGATTAGACCGGAACGAAAAGTGTCATTGGCAATGAAGTGGATGATTAATTTTGCGCGCAAGCGTAACGAAAAATCTTATCCGCAAAAATTAGCCGCTGAAATTTTAGCCGCTTATAAAGAAGAAGGTGGTGCTGTTAAAAAGAAAAACGATACGCACAGAATGGCGGAAGCAAACAAAGCATTCTCACATTTTAGATTTTAATATTGAGCAGCAATGGCAAAAGATTTAAGTAAAGTAAGAAATATAGGTATTGCGGCGCACATTGATGCCGGTAAAACTACCGTAACCGAACGTATATTGTATTATACGGGTATCAGTCATAAAATTGGTGAAGTGCATGACGGCGCTGCAACCATGGACTGGATGGAACAAGAGCAAGAACGTGGTATTACCATTACCTCAGCCGCTACGCAATGTGTTTGGCCCTATAATGGTGAAAACTATACGGTTAATATCATTGATACGCCCGGACACGTTGATTTTACAGTTGAAGTAGAACGCTCGTTGCGGGTATTAGATGGTATGGTGGCATTGTTCAGTGCCGTTGATGGTGTTGAGCCACAATCGGAAACCGTATGGCGACAAGCAGATAAATATAAGGTGCCTCGTATCGGATTCGTTAATAAAATGGACCGTCAAGGTGCCGATTTTTTTAATGTCTGTAATCAAGTCAAAGAAATGCTCGGTGGTAATCCCGTGCCTTTACAAGTCCCTATCGGTGAAGAAGCCGATTTTAAAGGTGTGGTGGATTTGATTTCCAAAAAAGCTATTATCTGGAACGAAGAAGATAAAGGTATGACTTATGAAGAAGTGCCTATTCCGGAAGAATTAGTTGATGAAGTAGAACAACACCGTGCCAATTTAATTGAAGCTGTTGCAGAATATGATGAAGCTTTGATGGAAAAATTCTTTGAAGATGAAAATTCCATTACCGAAGACGAAATCATTGCCGCTTTGAGAGCCGCAACCATCGATATGTCTATCATCCCGATGTTTGCCGGTTCTGCTTTTAAAAATAAAGGGGTGCAAGCCATGTTAGACGGTGTAATGCGTTTCTTGCCTTCACCATTGGATATTGGCGCTATTGAAGGCACCAATCCCGTAACCGGTGAAAAAGAATTACGTCACCCTGACACAAAAGATCCATTTGCAGCATTAGCCTTTAAAATTGCTACCGACCCGTTTGTTGGTCGTTTGGCATTCTTTAGAGCTTATTCAGGTTATTTAGATGCCGGCTCATACGTATTGAATAACCGTTCCGGTAAAAAAGAACGTATCTCGCGTATATATCAAATGCACGCCAATAAGCAAAATCCCATTAAACGGGTTGAAGCAGGTGATATAGCTGCCGGTGTCGGTTTTAAAGACATCAAAACCGGTGATACTTTATCCGACGAAAAACATCCTATTGTTTTAGAATCAATGGACTTCCCCGATCCGGTTATCGGTATTGCAGTTGAACCCAAAACTAAAGCCGATGTCGACAAATTGGGCATGGCATTATCAAAATTAGCTGAAGAAGATCCGACTTTCCAAGTCAAAACCGATGAAGCTTCCGGACAAACTATTATTTCCGGTATGGGTGAGTTACACTTGGAAATTATTGTAGATCGTTTAAAAAGAGAATTTAAAGTAGAAGTCAATGTCGGACAGCCGCGTGTTGAGTATAAAGAAGCCTTAACCGCTCCGGTTGATCACAGAGAAGTTTATAAAAAACAAACCGGTGGTCGCGGTAAGTTTGCCGATATTATCTTTAAGTTGGAACCTGCCGATGAAGGCAAAGAAGGCTTAGAATTTATCAATGAAATTAAAGGGGGTAATATCCCTCGTGAATATATTCCTTCAGTAGAAAAAGGCTTCCAAGAAGCCATGAAAACAGGCCCGTTAGCCGGTTTTGAAGTTGAATCGATGAAAGTAACTCTGGTAGATGGCTCATTTCACCCGGTCGATTCAGATTCATTATCATTCGAATTGGCGGCCAAATTAGGTTTTAGAGAAGCCGCTAAAAAAGCGCAACCTGTTTTGTTGGAACCCATCATGAAGTTAGAAGTGGTTACACCGGAAGAAAATATGGGTGATATAGTCGGAGACTTGAACCGTCGCCGCGGTCAAGTGTTGAGCATGGATGAAAGAGCCGGCGCCAAGGTGATTAAAGCACATGTGCCACTTTCCGAAATGTTTGGCTATGTAACGACTTTGAGAACTTTATCATCAGGTCGTGCCACTTCCTCTATGGAGTTTTCACATTATGCTGAAACTCCTAAGAATATTGCCGAAGAAGTAATTGAAAAAGTAAATGGATAAATCATAAGACATGGCTCAAAAAATCAGAATAAAATTAAAGTCATACGATCACAATTTGGTGGATAAGTCCGCTGAAAAAATCGTAAAAACCGTAAAAAGTACCGGTGCAGTTGTAACAGGTCCCATACCTTTACCCACGCACAAAAGAATTTTTACGGTACTGCGTTCGCCACACGTCAACAAAAAATCAAGGGAGCAATTTGAACTCAATACCCACAAACGTTTGTTGGATATTTACAGTTCGTCACCTAAAACGGTTGATGCTCTGATGAAATTGGAATTGCCCAGTGGCGTAGAAGTAGAAATCAAAGTTTGATAGATTATTAACTAATATTAAGATAACATAATGTCGGGTATAATAGGAAAAAAAGTAGGAATGACCAGCATTTTCGATGAAAATGGTAAAAATATCCCTGTAACGGTGATATTGGCTGGTCCGAATTATGTTACCCAAGTCAGAACCAAAGAAGTTGACGGGTACGATGCTGTGCAGCTTGGTTTCGATGACAAAAAAGAGAAAAACACCCCGAAACCCCTTAGAGGGCATT
>JALVEJ010000025.1 GCA_027031025.1 Flavobacteriales bacterium
GCCGTAAGTTGTAAAAATCAATTCGTAATTTTTAAACTTGTTGGTATTTTGCTGCCGGTCAGGACCGTAATGATAATACGCCTTGAGTTTGGGGGCAAATTTTTCTATTTCTTTTTGCCAATTAAATAACAAGGTTGTCGGGACTATAATCAAGTTTGGGATTTTATCTTTTTTAACCACATCTTGCAAAAAGGTCAAAACTTGCAGCGTTTTTCCCAATCCCATATCGTCGGCAAGTATGCCACCCCATTGCATCTCGTTGAGAAAATGCAACCAATTGAGTCCTTCTTTTTGATATGGTCGCAACTCGGCTTTTATTTCCGGCGGCACTGCTACATTTTTGATTTCTTTAAAACTCTTGAGCCGTTGTTTTTTGGCTTCAATTTCTTCTAAAATTTCCAGCTGATCTTGCTGCTCAAACAGCTCATCGACTATTGAAAACCGCAATTTGGAAATCTTTAAATTGTCATCCGAAACTTGTGAGGCATTACGAAAATATTTTTCCAATTTATGTAGCCATTCATCGGGCAAAATACCTACCGATCCGTCATTGAGTTGTATAAATTTTTGTTTGTTGACAATAGCCCGTTTAATATCTTTAAGTTTGACTTGATTGTTGCCGAAACTAATATTAACATGAACATCAAACCAATCTTGTCCGGAAGATACCGCCGTGGTTATTTTGGCTTTATGCGGCGAATATTTAAATTTTTTGAGCTGTTTAACACCGTAAACATCTATTTGATGTTTGTTTAAATATTCAAAAAATTGGTAAAACCACATATCTTTAACAAAATCTTCAAAGTGGATATAAAAGAATCTTTGTTGTTTTTGCTCTTCAAAATCGGGATGTAAACTGCTGATTTCCTCGATAAAATCGTTTTCCAGTTCTTTATTGCGGATATATTTGATGATTTTACCGGTTTCGGGGTCTCTTTGCACGTAATCGCCATCGGTAGTCAGCAATACTTCCATATGGTTATCATAAACCACTTGCAGCTTAATAACAATATAATCTTCTTCTTCTGTTAAAAACACTTGTTTTTTTTGATAGTCCAAGGTAACCGGTTCGTAATCAAAAGTATCATCTGCAAATTGTATCTCATAGTTTTTAGCCAAGGGTTCAATGAGCTTGTCGTACAAAACATCTTTATGAGATTTAGCAATTTTCAAAGGTGTCGAATAGTTGATAATCATGTAGGCATCTTTGATATTGTGCAAGTGATAAAAAACATTGTTATAACAAATAATTTTGTAGTCGGACCTTTCTCTATCAATTTTGTTGAGCTCAACTAAATCCTGACCTATTTTAACAAAGGTTTGTAAGGTAACAAATTGTTTTTCTTGTTTAACAACTAAAACAGTTCTGGCAAATTCGGATGATAATTTTGCCGGAACCAAATCGCTCTTATGCAAGTTGTATCGATAAGATTTATCATTAAAAAACACATAATTTTCTTGACTGATGGCTTTAAAAATCTTCTGAGACAAACTAAAGGAATACGCCAAATCGTCGTCGTTATATTTATCAATCTTGTCATATTGCTCTAACCAATTTACTATTTTTTGTTGTCCGGGCAAGATTTCGACATCGTCATCTACCTCAGGATCATATTCTGAAAATCTGGAAATCAATTTTGTTTTGGCTTTATTGGGTTTGGCTGCAATACATTCGTAAAACATAACATTTTGCCTGCTTTGCCTAACAATTTTGATCGCAAAACCCAGAAGCCGGTCTTTCGGCAAGCGCGCATGAACCGGTAAGACGGGCTTTTGATCGAGCTCTGATAATTTTTGGATAAAAGCATGCATCTCATGTTCACCGTCAATTCTTACCAAACCTTCAGCAGCTTTTTTCTTATACGTAAATAAGCCGTGTTTTTCGTCAAAACCAAATTGAAAATATTTGTCAAAATCTTTTACCGACAAACCGAATTGGTCCGTAAAATATTTTTGAACTTCATGCCTTTTTTTTGGATCTATCAATTTTAGAAGCGCGTCTTTATACTGAAATAGAAGTTGCAATATAAACCATTCCGATGTTTTTAAACCATCTTTTTTAGCTCGGGAGTTTTGGTCGGAATTCAAATACAAATTGCCGTTTTTAAATTGACATGTAACCAAAAAATAATCCGACTCCCAATATTTATCGTATCGAATATCAAAGCTCAAAAAATTATCTTTGAAATTAAAATTTTCAATCTTAAAATTTTTATCTAAACCTAACTTAAACTTTTCGCCTTTGGCATATTTTAACAAATCGTTTTTTTCAAAACTTTCAAAATTTTCAATCACAGCCGGTTCGTGTGCTTTTCTATATGCTTTATGGGGTATGGAATTGTGGTTTGTTTTTATATTATTTTTGGAAATTATATAGTCTGATGCATAAAGCAATGCCGCTACGGTATGTTTACAGATTTGACCCCAAGTAAACGGGCAAGTACAAGAAGATTTAATAGGTGCGTTATTGGTGATTGACAATTTTACGGTATAAAGTTTAGTGCCTTGTACTTTAAAATAATACGCTTTTTTTTGGTTATCGTAATGGGAATAAGTTACCGCACCATTTTTATACAAAGCTTTACCGCGTTGTTTGATTTTATCAGGTGCGTAAAAATCGATATATTTTTTGATTTTGGTTCTCATCTTTTACAAAATAAAAGGTCAAATTTAATAAGTTTTTCAATGAATCATGAATAAAATTATTGATTTTTTCCGATTCTTTTTACAATTTAATTTGGTGCTACCGGTAAGATTCAAACTCATAAAAAAAACGTATATTTGTCAGAAATTTTTAAAGAAATATGATATGGCTTATAATTTATTGAAAGGAAAAAAAGGCATTATTTTTGGCGCACTTGATCACAATTCTATTGCTTGGAAAGTAGCCGAAAAAGCCCACGAAGAAGGCGCTAAATTTGTTTTGACCAATGCACCTGTTGCTATGCGAATGGGTGAAATCAAAAAATTAGCCGAAAAAACCGGCAGTGAAATTATACCTGCAGATGCTACTTCGTTGGAAGATTTGGAAAATTTGATTGATAAAGCACAAGAAATTTTAGGTGGCAAATTAGATTTTGTGCTACATTCCATAGGAATGTCTATAAACGTGCGTAAAGGACGCCCCTATACCAATTTAAATTATGATTGGTTGACCAAAGGTTGGGATGTATCGGCGGTTTCCTTTCATAAATTGTTGAATTTATTATACAACAAAGACGCTATGAACGAATATGGTTCTATTGTAGCTTATTCTTATATTGCAGCCCAAAGAGTTTTTCCCGATTACAACGACATGGCAGACAACAAATCTTATTTGGAAGCCATTGCTCGCAACTTCGGTTATTTCTTTGCCAAGAAAAACAAGGTCCGGGTCAATACCATTTCTCAATCGCCTACACCGACTACTGCCGGTAAAGGTGTCAAAAGTTTTGAAGGCTTTTTAAAATATGCCGAACTGATGTCGCCTTTGGGCAATGCTACCGCCGAAGAATGTGCCGATTATACGTTGACTTTGTTTTCCGATTTAACCCGAAAAGTAACTATGCAAAACCTCTTTCATGACGGCGGATTTTCTACAACCGGCGTATCAATGGAAATGATGGATTTGTTTATGAAAAATTATGAAGAAGACTCCAAATAGTAATTACAATAAGCGTTTTTAACCGGATCCTGCTGTTTTTTCAGCGGGATTTTTTTTTGATTTTCATCAAATTATTTGTGACTATATATACTTTTAGGAATTGGTATAATATGTGAAAATGACAAGCTTGTTTCAAAATGATAAGTATGAACTCTAAATAAGGATGACCGTTTTTTTTACTGCCCAGTCCTGATTTTTGTTAACTTTTCTAATCAACAAAAATCAGGACAAGTCACTTTTATTTGCCCTTAATTGTCTTGAATTAACGTTTAATGATTTTCTTATTAACAACCAAACCATTTTCAAACCGGATTTGAATATTATAAATACCTTTGGCAAGTTTTGATAAATCAATTTTCTTACCGGACAAAAATGTCTGTTCTATTAATTGTTTGCCTTGTATATCTATGATACTATAACTATCCGCTTTATATCCCGAAGTGTTATGAATATACACATAGTCTTTTGCCGGATTGGGATAGACAACTACCTTATCTGCTAATGATTCTTCAATACCGGCAGTATCCAACAATGATAAACTACCATAAGCTTGAAATCCTTCGGTCATAGGAAAATTAAACACCGCTTGACTCTGTAAGTT
Source organism: Flavobacteriales bacterium (assembly GCA_027031025.1). Classification (GTDB taxonomy): domain Bacteria; phylum Bacteroidota; class Bacteroidia; order Flavobacteriales; family Flavobacteriaceae; genus WGBX01. The sequence goes on from JALVEJ010000025.1 coordinate 4,245, forward strand.
AGTGTCCATTTCCATTATGGAATTATCCCAAATATAAAGCATGTTGCCGTTACCGATATTTAAAAATTTTTGTCCGAAACTTCCTTTTGAGGGTTCAAAAGCTCCAATGCAACCCCCATAACCATTTGAAGCAGAATACATCCCTAAGGTGTGACCAAAAAAATTATCATAATGTCTCGATATACCATATAAAATACCATTGCATTCTGACAATTCCATACCACTATCATCAAAGTTAGTCCTGCTTGAATAGTAGGTTTCCGAATATGCCTGATTGACCTGTAAGGTTAGTAAATCAAAAGCAAACATACCTCTTGACGGTGGCCAACATAAACAAGCACAATTAGAAAAACCATACAATTTACCATCTAGCTCGCTTAATTCACTATTAAGCCCTATTATTCCGGTAGATTCGTCTGTTAGTTCCTCCAAGGTGTAATCAGTCGGATTGATTCTTATAAACTTCATTTCGTTTAAAGTATAATAATATCCGTTAGAAGCTTTTACCAGTCTGACATCAGGCGCAATATATTCACTGTAAGTATTAAGTGTATCCACTTGATGTGTCGTCAAATCAATACCTATCAAACTGCTGTTTTCTAAAAAAATAATTTTGTTTTGGTCAATCAATAACTTGCCAAAATAGTGAGGTCCATTAAAATGATATAAAACCGTCATATTACCATGATCCAATTCGTATATGGTGCCAAAACCATGATTGCCACCTTTTTTGGTTAAGCCGTATATTTTTCCGTTGAGTTGGGTTAATTGTCCGTAAGGCATAGAACCGTATGGCGTTATGTTCAAATTTTTAAGGGTCTGATAAGTAGCATTTTGAAAATCATAAGAGAATATTTCACCGAATTTGGATATGCCGCCATTGTAAGTGATGCCTAATAACTCACTATTATTTGTAGAGGTTATAATATTGTTATAAGGTCTGTAACCAATATTAAAATTATACAATTCGTTGACACTATTTGATGCTAAATCATAAGCAAATAGCGAATTTCCCGCAAATCCGGTTAAATAATTGCCTGTTAATGTAATACCTCCGTTTCCGGGTTTTCCTACAACAGGTTGTCCATGATTAAAAGTATATAAATATTGATACGTTTGATTACTTAAATCATAAACATATAAAGTAGCATGTTCTTCTTTAACA
>JALVEJ010000026.1 GCA_027031025.1 Flavobacteriales bacterium
CGGACGCAGGAACCTTGTTGACCAGATCAAGGCGAAGTGGCACGGAGAAGGCCGCGAGTTCAAGGTCAAGAAAGATGGCGAGGTTCTTACAGGCGAAAAGGCACACAAGGCATTCAAAGACTTCGTTTCGGAAGAGTTTGCAAATGCCTTAAAATCCCTGGAGATACTGGACCAGCCAGGGGTTTTCGAGACAGATCAGGAAGGGATTTACAGGGTGCAATCCCTGGACGGGAGGGTCCGCCGAAACTCAAGGACTGGCGAGTGGGAGCTTCAAAAGTCTGGCACAGATAAGTGGGAGCCCCTTCCAGAGGATGTTGTTCGGGAGCATTTAGGGATTGAGCCGGATCCAAGGACGGTTGAAGCCAAGATTGACCAAGCGACCGAGCAAGGGGCCGCCCAAGAAGGGCAAGCGCCGGATCATTTCGCAGAAACCCTTGGAGGAATCCAGGACACACTAAAGGAAACGGACCCTGTTTACGATTACCTCAATACGATCATTGATTGGGCATGGGGCCACAGGGCAGCTCCGGAAGGAAGCGAGGCCGCGATTCGCAGGTCCATCGTGAAGGCGGCTTTTGCCAAGCATTTCCCGGAAGGGGCAAGGGAGCTTTCTCGGGATGAGATTGCTTCCAAGATCCAGGATGTTTTGAGAGAGCTTGTTTATGCAGAAAAGGCTTGGGCCGAGCCAGGACAGACGGAGGTTCCAAAGCCTCCCAGTGTCATTTATGAGGAAGCAAAGGCGCGGGTTGCTGAGAATGTTCCAGAGGTTGTGCATACGAAAGCCCCGAAGAACGGGCAGCCCGGTCGCTTCAAGATTGGAGAGGTTGAAGGAACCTATAAGGGGAAGCCGCAGCTTGAGAAAGCGATTGCAGAAGCAACGGATAAATGGATCCGTCAGGCTGCGATTGAAGAAGCTGCTAAAGAAATGGGCATTTCTGCAAAGGAGATGAAGAGCAGACTCGATTCTCTTGGCAAGACAGAGCGGGATCTCGGGAAGATTCTTAAATTTAACAAGGAAGTTGGCAGTCGTCAGAGAGAGGAAGCCAAAGAGGAAGAAGAGCCCAAACAAGAAGAGCCAGCAAAGCCAGAAGATGTAAAACCCGAGGAGCCCGCAAAGCCCCCAAAGGAAGAGAAGCAGGAGGAGACTGAGCCCGAGCAGAGGGTTGACGCGATGTCTCGCCACGGGAAAGAGGGGGCGGCAACTAGCTTTGGTGTAGTGTTCCGCCTCAAGGACGGGAAGACCGAAGCGCGTGTACCTACGCAAAGGGAGATTATCAAGGGCTTGGAGGACCTTCTTGGGACCAAGGTCGAAACGAGAAGGAAGCTAAAGATTAGTGGGCATAAGGACGCGCTTGGTGTCCATTTGTCCGGCAAGGCGAAGGCGATTTGGACGAAGTTCCCGGACGACGTTGTAACTGCTGCCCACGAGCAAGGGCATAACATTTACGATACGATGATTCGGGAGGCAGAGAAGTCCATGCATCCGGAAGTTCTGGAAGAAATGAAGGAGCTTGGGGTTCGGCTTTACGGGGAAAAAGCCGAGAAAAACGAGGCCCTTGCAAAGACAGAAGGATTTGCCGAGTTCTTTGCTCGCCTCCTGTTCCATAAGTCCGATACTTTCATGCCTGTTCAAGAGGATGTCCCTAACCTCTTTATGTGGTTCACAGATTTCCTTGCGGATAAGCCGAGGCTTGCGGCAAAGATTCAGCGTTTAATCGAAATGGGGACGGTATTCAGCCTTGCTGGGATTCGCGGGAGGATCGAGCAGGGCGGTTACATCTCTTGGAAGGGATTCGATACTAAGTTTGCCGAGAACCTTTTGAAAAGAGGGTCCTATACAGCGGCGAAGCGTGCCTTCCTCAAGATGTTTGAGCATGATTGGGCACTTCTTGAGGAGTACGAGAAGACGGTCGAGAAGAAACTTGGGAAAGAGCTTCTCCCCTCGCAAAAGCCCGCGTACACAAGGCTCGCCCTTGGAAACAAGAGCATGGGTGTTGCGAACATGCTTTTGACCGAGAGGTTTGTAGATATTCACGGAAGGGAGGTAAAGGGGGCCAAATCTTTGAAGGAGATCCTGCGGCCTTGGGCAGACAAAGACGACAAGAGTAAGGCGACAAGGAACAAGGCCCGCAATGTCAGAAGGCTTTTCGGGCTTGCTTTTGCTTTCCGTGGCCTTGTCTATGCCAAGCAAGGATTGGACTTCCCAGCTTCCGCCGAAGAGCTTAAATACTATGTGAACGAGCTTTATAGGGAATACAAGAAGGCCGGGAAACTCGGGGAGTTCAGGGATCTTGTCCAATCGGCAAGGGATCTTTCGGAGTTCGGCAAGAACATTACCCGGTATTTCTGGAAGCCAGCGGTCGGGCTTTCAACCGCCAATCTCAAAGAGATGGACCGCCTCAATCCTTTCTATTTCCCGATGCAAAGGGAGTTCGAGGAAAGCGATATTATCCAGTACTCCGGGGTTGGGGGAGGAAAGAACACCCCAAGGCCCATCAAGAGCAAGACAGGATCGACAAGGACGGTGAATGACTTGCTCGATAATGTTGTGGACCAGACTTACAACATTGTTGGGGCAGCGCATCGGGCTTTGATTCGAAATGCCCTTGTGGATTTGCATGAAGCCATGCCAAACTCGGAGCTTCTTACAGAGGTCAAGCCTAAGAAAGAGAAGAGCGAGTTCTCAATCGAAACCATCCTGCAACGGATGTTCCAGAAAGGAGAAGGCGATAAGGACGAAAAACAAGAGCAGATCGACAAGATCCGGCTTGCTTTAGAAGAGATGCAGCTTGACGCCTCGCAGATGCTGGAGTTCTACAAGCAGGTCAAGTTCGAGGGGAACCCCACCGAGCCCGTGATTACGGTCACAAGGAACGGGGAAACAAAGCATTACAAGGTAAACGACGCCCTTCCTGGTCTTTCTGGTGCGGAGATTTACAAGACGGTGATGGGGCATGGCAAGTGGGATATTGGAGAGGCTTACCAATACGTTCGCAGCCTCAAGGGCCTTGTGCAGATGGGAGCGGTTGGGCTCAACATGGGGTTCGCCATCAAGAACGCCTTTGCCGATGCCCTTCTTTTCCCGATGACAACGAAGTTTGGGAACCCGGCACTTGGCCTTCCAAGGATTATGAAGGCATGGTTCCAGGCACTTTCCGAAGCGGTTGGGGTCAAGAACATGAAGTGGATCGGTTCTCGCAGATCCCATGCCTTCAAGTTGTATGAGAGTTTCGGAGGGAAGTTCGACACATTCGCAGCCCTTACGAACGAGCAAAGCCGCAGATATTTGAAGGCTGAGATCCTTGGATGGAGCGGATCCCTTTACAAAGCCTTCAAGGCAATCACCGAGCTTGTTTCTTTCGGAGAAGAAATCCCGAGGTCTGTGGAGTGGGAAAACGCTTACGTGGACGCCGATAAAAAAGCCGAAGCTGCAATGAAGGAAGCGATGAAGTTATGGCAGCAGGGAGACGTTGAAGGCGCCAAGAAGGTGAAGCAGTGGAGCGAGATGGACAAGCTGCTGTATGCGGCCTGGCACGCTTCCGAGGTTACGGTCAACTTTTTCCGAGCAGGGGTTGTTTCCAGGTTTGTTGGGCAAGCGATCCCATTCTTTACCGCACAGATCGCAGGTATTTCTAGGGATGTAAGAAGGCTCAAGGAAGGGTATAGCGAGGGGCCAGCGGCGCTTGCAAAACTGTTCGTTCAAGCATCCAGTTCCGTCCTTGCCCTTACTTGGCTTGAAGTCCTTATGGGATCAGGGGATGAAAGATGGGAAACCTTGCCTGCGGATGATTATTTGCACTATTTCATCTTCGGCAAGCACATCAGGATTCGATTGCCCCACTTCCTTGGCTTTGTCTTTAGCACACTACCGAAAAGGGTAGTGTTGCAGGGCCTCAAAAAAGACCCAGGAACCGGATGGGATATTGTTTGGCAAGGGCTCAAGGAGCTTATGCCGGGTGCCGATCCCCTTGATATTCTTACGCCTCCTGTTGCGGCATTGATTGAGAACTTCAACAACAAGGATCTCAGGACAGGGCGCCCGATCGTCCCCGAGTATCTTGTGGAAAACAGGCCCCCCTTGCAGCAGGTCAAGGATACGACTTCGACGAGTATTGAGCTTGGGGTAAAGCTGATGAAGAAAATGACTGGCCTCGAAGTCTCTCCGGCCAAGGTCCAATACTTCCTCGACCGCAGCTTTGGAAACATCCTTTCTTCTGCCCTTATCCCCGTGGATTGGGCGGTTCAGGGCTTGGGGCTTGCGGACAGAAGAAGGAGAGTTAGCGGGGTCTCCATTTACGGAGGGGCTTTGAATCCATGGTATGACAACAGATACTTCGCCCTACTCCGCAAGATGAAAGAACTTCGCCAGAAACATGGAGGCAAGACGGCTACCCGAGAAGAGGAACTTCTTTACCGCCGGCTTTCTGCGATCTACCGAAACCAGCTTTCCCCGATGCGTGTGCAGTGGAAGGAGGAAATGAACGGGAGGACCGCAAGAACCCATACCCCCGAGTATTGGAGAAAAAGGGTTGGAAAGTCCTTGGATCGTGCCATATACTACATGAACCAGAAATAAAGGAGAAGTAGCAAATGGCACACGATACGGTTTCGTTTTCGGGGATGCTCTCGCCAAGTCGTATCAATCGGTGGCGTGAGTGCCAACAAAGGGCGAAATACATTTACATCGACGGCAAGAAGGCCCCTCCCTATGCAGCTTTGAAGTATGGATCCGCTTGGGATTTGTTCCAAACACACCAAGAAGAGGGGTTCTTCGTTCTCAAGAACAAGGAAGGGCATAGCCTTACCCCTTCGCAATCGGCTGACTTGTTCGCCAGGTTTTGGGACGAACAGAAGGATGAAGTTGAAGATTGGAAGGACGATAAGCCGGAAGAACTGATGGATATAGGGGTTCAGGCGGCTAAGAGGTGGACCAAAGAAGTCGGGGATCGGTATATCGCCAAGGCGATCCAGAAGGATTTCCAGCTTCTTTTGGGAGACGGGACTTGGGGATACAGGGGGATTCTGGACCTTGTTCTGGTTGGAGAAGAAGGGAAGGCAACGAAGGAGGACCTTGAGCCTGTTGTGCATGACGCAAAGACGTCGGGGAAGTCTTGGAGTGCACGAAAGATTGCCCAGCAATTGCAGCCTGCCGCGTACTCGATTGCTGTGAAGCATGAGCCTAAACTAAAGGAACTGGAGGTCTCGGAGGACCGCTTTGTTTTCGATGTCCACGTGAAAACAAAAGTGCCGAAGATCCAGATCGTGAACGTGGACGTAACAGAAGCCGACCGAAACGGCTTTCTCAAAATGCTACATGCAACAAGGGAACAGATGAAATTTTCCGAGGAAAAGGGCGTATTCCTTCCAAACAGGGAATCCATGCTT
>JALVEJ010000027.1 GCA_027031025.1 Flavobacteriales bacterium
AAATAATTCGTCTGCATTGGGGTGTTCCAAAGCTTCTCTGCTGAGTTTACCGGATTTGTAGAGTAAAGTTTCATTGACTCTGTCGGTTCGCCAGTTACAATATTGAACGGCTTGAATCCAGTTTACTCCAACTACGGGATATAAAGCATAGGCCGGATGTCTGAGATAATTATTTACCAAATCTTCATTAAATCCGAGCGGTGTACGCCATACCATAGTGTCAGGCAAAGCACCTTTGTATATATTTCTATATTGTTCTTCATCGGTCGGGAAGACTTTTTTGAGCCAGTCCAAATACTCTAAATACATTAAATTGGTAACTTCGGTTTCATCCATATAAAAAGAACGGACATGTTGTTGATTAGGAACATTGTTCCACTCATTCATCACATCGTCTTGAACTTCACCAAATGTAAATGTTCCGCCTTCTATAAAAACCAAACCCGGTCCGGTAATTTGATTTCTAAATCTGGGATTGAATTTATAACCGCCTTCTTTACCGTTCATAGCACGTCCGGTGCCTCTAGAACGCTTGAAATCATTAGACTGAGTCGAACATCCGGTTACTAAAAAACCGATTAAAGCAAAGGAAAAGAGACCAAATAAAAACCTTTTTTTCATATCATTTATTTATTATGTATTTAATGTAATTGACTGATTTAAAATATTTTAAAACATTTTTCAAAATAAAATTTTAAATTAATCCGGTGTTAAAAACACACAAATTTTCAAATGCAAAGATAAGATTAATTTTAATTGTTGCAACTATACAAACTTTTTTTTTCTTTGATTATTGTCTTATTGTTTCAATGTTTCATTTTTTTGGGGATTTTCTTCGAGCTTTTCAATAAAATTACCATTTTCATCAAAATGCTTTAAAAAAACTTCATCTTCCGGATATATTTTTACATATTTTTTATTTTGATAGTGTTTTTTTAAACGTTTACTATAAATTATTGCCAAAAATAAACCGGTTATAAATCCGGACAAATGCCCTTCCCAAGACATCTGCGCGACTAAGGGAAACATAAACCAAATCAAACTACCATACAAAAAAACAATGATTAATGACACAGCTACCAATCGGTAGTAACCAACTAAAACACCGGTAAAAAACAAAAAGGAAATCAGCAAATAATTAATACCACTCATGCCTATGTGATAGGACGGACGCCCGATGAGCCATGTCAAAAATCCGGTTAAAAGAAAACCCCAAAACAAAATTTGCCATGCAATACGCCGGTAATGATAAAACAAAAATGAGGTTAATACAAATAATGGAATAGAATTGTTAAAAATATGGCCAAAACCCGAATGAATAAAAGGCGCCAAAACAATACCTCTAAGTCCCGACCACTTGTGTGGATAAATACCATAACGATTAAAATTAAGATGAAAAGTATCCTCAATCCAAAAAACCAACCACATCAGAAAGACCAATAATAAGGGATAAAAAATATAATATGATAGTTTTTTATCACTATTTGGAACTGATTTGATATTTTGGATATGAACTTTCATTTGATAATTTGAGGAAATGAGGATTTATGCTGCTTCATAGTTTATTATACATTAATATTTACATATTGCTTCAAACCATATTTCTGCATGTAATTTGAGGAAATGAGGAATTGAGGAACTGAGAATTCAAAATACTTCATAGATTATTATTTTATCGTAAATTTGCGACATATTTTTGCAAATACTCATTTCCAAAAATAAAAAATCATTTAAACATCATTACAAAGATATAAATAAAACATTTGTTTATGCAAACCGCAAGAACCCGGAAACCGCACTGGCTTAAAGTTAAATTGCCTTCAGGAGATAACTATAAAGAGTTAAGACATATTGTCGAAACACACAACTTACACACTATTTGCAGTAGCGGGCGTTGTCCTAATATGGGTGAATGTTGGGGCGAACGAACGGCAACCTTTATGATTTTGGGTAATATTTGCACCCGCTCGTGTGGTTTTTGCAATGTAGCTACCGGCAAACCTTTACCTGCCGATTTAGCCGAACCGGAAAAAGTAGCCAAATCCATTCAACTTATGGGTGTCAAACATGCGGTTATTACTTCTGTTGATCGCGATGATTTGCCCGATGGCGGTGCCGGAATTTGGGCGGAAACCATCAGAAAAGTCAGAGCATATAATCCGGGAATTACCATGGAAACTTTAATTCCCGACTTTCAAGGCAAAAAACAGCTTTTGAATATCATTATCAAAGAAGCCCCCGAAGTGGTGTCGCACAATCTGGAAACCGTCAGACGACTCACTAAGCAAGTGCGCAAACAAGCTAAATATGACCGTAGCTTAGCAGTGTTAAAATATTTAAAAGATCAGGGCATCAACCGTACCAAATCGGGAATAATGTTAGGATTGGGCGAAACCGAAGAGGAAGTCATCGAAACCATGAAAGATTTGCATCAAGCCGGCGTCGACATCATGACCATTGGACAATATTTACAACCTTCACCTAAACATCTGCCGGTTGAACGTTACCCACACCCCGATGAATTTAAAAAATATGAAACGATAGGGTTAGAAATGGGGTTCCGTTTTGTAGAAAGTGGACCGTTGGTACGTTCTTCTTATCATGCGCATAAGCATATACGTTAGTTGATGAACTGATGAGTTTATCTGCTTCATTGAATACTTTACTATTTGATGTTTGTTCAATACTTCCAACTTTACTCCTGCTTGCAATTTGAGGAATTGATGAAAGGTCATTGAGTGATCCCGATGATAGTCGGGATTGTACCGAAATGACCGGATTCTTTTGAGGAATTAAAAAGATGTAATAATTGATTTGAATTCTTAAACAAACTTCTACATTCCAAAACCTAAAATTAATTTGCAACTTCCAAAGCTTTTTGTATTTTTGATAAATTCTATCATTTTTATACATTATATATATAATGGAAAATAACGAATTACAATTAGCTTGGGATTTTGTTAACCAAACCAAACGGCACATTTTTTTAACAGGTAAAGCCGGTACCGGCAAAACCACTTTTTTGCACCGGCTTAAAGCCGAGAGTAACAAACGCTTGGTAGTAGTCGCACCTACAGGAGTAGCTGCCATCAATGCCCGTGGCGTTACCATTCATTCGTTTTTTCAGGTGCCATTTGGTCCCGTGATTCCGGGCGAAACTCAACAACAAATCAAACGCGATTTTAAACATAAATTTAGTAAAAAAAAGATTGACATCATCAAATCACTCGATTTGTTGATTATTGACGAAATCAGTATGGTGCGTGCCGATTTGCTTGATGCCATTGATTTTACCTTACGCAAATATAAAGACCGACGAAAAGTTTTCGGTGGCACGCAAGTCTTGATGATAGGCGATTTACAACAACTTGCACCGGTCGTTAAACCCAACGAATGGGAATTGCTCAAAAAATATTATGAAACGCCCTATTTTTTTAGTAGCCACGCTTTTCAAAAAGCCAATGCCGTCAGCATAGAACTCAAAAACATTTACCGCCAAGAAGACGAAACTTTTATCAAAATACTCAACGAAATTAGAAACAACCAATTGTCAGACCAAAGTGCCCGCTTGCTAAACAGCCGTTATATTCCCGATTTTACACCGCCTGAAAACGAAGACTATATATTACTGACAACCCACAATTATAAAGCGGAAAAAATCAATCGGGAAAAACTGGATGCTTTACCCGAAAAAACCTATTATTTTCATGCTTATATAGAAGGTCATTTTCCTGAAAATGCTTATCCCAATGATAAAAAACTGGCTTTAAAAAAAGGTGCCCAAGTCATGTTTATCAAAAATGACAGTAGTTTTGAAAAACGTTACTATAACGGCAAGATAGGAAGAATTACATTTGTTGATGACAAAAACATTTATGTAAAATGTCCGGGTGATGATAAAGAAATAGAAGTAAAACGCGAAACTTGGGAAAACATCAGTTATACCATAAACCCCGACACTCAACAAATAGAAGAAAAGAGTCAAGGTAGTTTTTCGCAAATCCCGCTTAAATTGTCGTGGGCAATCACCATACACAAAAGCCAAGGCTTAACCTTTGACAAAGCCATCATCGATGCGGAATTATCTTTTGCTCATGGACAAACCTACGTCGCCTTAAGTCGTTGTAAAACACTTGACGGCTTAGTTTTAAAATCCCCGATACAAAGCAGCAGTATTATCAATGACCGACGCGTCTCCGGATTCACCAACGACATTACCAACCGACAACCGGACAAAAACACTTTACAAGAAGCCAAAAAACAATTTTTTACAGAGCTTGTTGCCGAAATGTTTGACTACATACCACTTCTCTACCCTACTAACAGACTTTTAGACATTTATCAAAACAACATTCGCAGCATCCACGGCAATGTCAGTGAACCATTGCAAAAACTAAAAGAACATATTAGCCCGTTAATTGATATTCAAAAAAAATTTCACAAACAAATTAAAAAATTAGCCGGCAATGTAGATGATCCGCAAACCGATGTGCAAATTCAAGAACGCCTATCAAAAGCCCGTGCATATTTCGTAGAACAAACCCGTTCTATAGACGAAATATTTAAAAATCTTAATTATGATATTGAAAACAAACAAATTAAAAAGGATTTTATAAAGTTTTACGAAGATTTAAGCCTGAAAATTCATCAAAAACTATTTATTTTAACAAAACTTGACCCGGATTTTACCATTGAAAATTACCTAGACACCAGAGCTAAAGCCATCTTAAACAAACCGGAGAAAAAAGAAACCTTTACCTTAGCCCAACCGAATCTTGATCATATCGATTTGTTTGAAGCACTTAAAAACTTACGAAGTGAGCTGGCTTATGCCGAAGATGTGCCGCATTTTCAAGTTTTTACCCAAGAAACATTATATGAGTTGTGCCAAGAATTGCCGGTAACTAAAAAACAACTCAAAAAAATACATGGCATTGGCAAAATAAGACTCAAAAAATACGGCGGGCAAATTTTGGACATCATCCAATCTTATTGCATTGCCAACAACATTCCTCTCAACGAAGACCCGCCCGAAAAACCAAAACCTAAGTCCAATACCAAAGAAATTTCTTTAGAATTGTTCAAATCCGGCAAAAAAATAGAAGAAATTGCAGCAATTCGAAGTTTAACATCCAATACTATCCTGGGACACTTAGCATTTTTTATTCCAACCGGAGAAGTAAAAATTACCGATTTAATTTCACAAGAACGCTTTAACGAAATTAAGCAAATCATTGAAAATAATCACTTTGAATCATTATCCGAATTAAAAAATATTGCCGGAGAAGACTATGATTGGGGAGAATTACGTCTTGTTATGAATTACCTTTCCGAAAAAAACTAGCTATTTCAATATAAATAACTGTAAACAAACCTCTTACAAAAAAATAGTTGACAAAAAATGCGCTACTTATCAACTTCAACATTAAAAAAATTGAACCCAAATATTTACCTATAGTTCACACATTATTGCACACATCATATAATTATTTTTAAAAAAATATCGGTTAATGAGCTAAAATTTAAGCAATAAATTTTTTGTTTAAAAAAAATATTATATATTTGCTTGTGCAATTAAAGATGAAGTAATGTCCAAATTGAAGTATGAAGTATTATTACCCAAAAGTAGCGCCCAACTGGAAGGAATGTTTTCAGGTTTATTAAAAACCAAATCAAAACATTTGATCATTAAAATAATTGACAAATATATAACACCCGATACTTTAAAAGAAATACTTGATAAGTATCAAAATCATATCGAAAATTACAAGAAAAACAAATCAATTGTAATTTTATATGATAACTACGACAACATTCCCGACTTTATGCCCGTTGCGCCAACAGAAGAAGAAGCTTTGGATATTATTGAATTTGAAGAAATTGAACGAGATTTATGGCTAAATGAATAATATTTTTAATTTTTATAAGTTATTATTATTAAGACTTTTTTGCATAATTTAAGAAGCACATTTAACATTCATAAATAAAACAAGCTAAACGAAACAAAAATAACGTAATATGTAAAATGTAAATTTATGAAAACAAAACCAGCAAACAAACATGAACTTAAGCGTCAACGTTGGCTAGAATTATTGCAGGAAGCCATCGATGAAGGTGTCAAACTACAAGTGAATCACCGGTTTAAATACAAAGGTAAAAACTTGGGCACTTTCTTAGTTGAAGCTAAACGAAGAGGCAGTCCGGAATTACAAGCAAAAATTAAAGAAATGGGCTTGGATTTCAGAGATCACAGCAACAAACCGGAAGATTATCTGCAACGTTTTATTAAAGAATTGTGGAATAATCCCAACCCGAACAAAGGTAATTATATCACCAGATTTAATACCTGTATTTTGCCCAAAAAAGACATCTTAAAAAAACAAACCAAGCAAGAACTGGAAATTGTTTGGAAACACAAATTCGGAGAAGAACGTCCTTGGCGTAAGCGTGACGATGTCTTAACTAGGGTTTATAAGTGGAAACAATTCCGCTACAATCGGAAAGTTAATCCCAATAAAAAATGGTTCCAACCCAAATCAAAAATGGGAGACTTATATTTTTGGGTTTATGCTCGCAAGCGCAAACCTTGGTTGATGAAAGCCATTCTAGACCAATTTGACAATTATGAATTGGAAGAACTCAAAAATGAAGGCTTTGTACAAGAATCTTGGTTAAAAGAAAAAACAAAATAAAGCTTTATTTTTTAAAAATTCTCAAATCCAACCCAAAATGGGTTGGATTTTTTTATTTTTTGGCTATTATTTTAAATCAAAGGCTTAAATTCCATTAAAAATACTTAACTTTATCAACAATTTTTTAATCAATTTTTTAACCAAAACTTATGCTATGAACAGAGTAAAACTATTATTCTTGACCCTGAGCTTGGTTTTATCGCAGTTTATGTCTGCTCAAGAACTAAGTGTATCGGGGAAAGTTACGGACGTTTCAGGCGAACCCATACCGGGCGTCAATGTCGTAATTAAAGGAAAAAACCAAGGAACCGCAACCGATTTTGACGGCAATTACAGCATCAGGGTTTACCCGGGTGATGTATTGGTTTTCTCCTCTATCGGTTACCAAACCGTTGAAAAACCTGTTAAAAAAGGCGGCACCTTAAATGTCACCTTAAAAGAAGGCGCCTCGCAACTTGATAAAGTTGTGGTAACGGCTATGGGGATTAAACGAGAAAAAAAATCTCTCGGATATGCCATTCAGGAAGTAAAAGGAACAGAAGTTTCAAAAAACAATAGTACCAATCTTGTTGATGCCTTCTCAGGTAAAATCGCTGGTGTTCAAATCCAATCAACAGGAAATATTGGGGGATCAACCAGAATTTTATTACGTGGGGCTACATCAATAACCGGAAATAATCAACCTCTATTTGTTGTCGACGGCGTACCCATTGACAATTCAAATTTTGGTAGCTTTAGACAAGCATATGGCTCCAGAGATGATACCAATGGAAATATTGACTATGGTAATGCTGCACAAGATATTAACCCAGAAGATATTGCATCCATTAGCGTATTAAAAGGACCAAATGCTGCAGCTTTATATGGATCCAGAGCCAGTAACGGTGTTATTTTGATAACAACAAAAAGTGCTAAAAATAAAAAAGGAATTGGATTATCTATCAATCAAACAACCGCAATGGAAACTGCTTATGATTTTCCTCCATTACAAAATATTTATGGTGGTGGTCAATCTTTAACTTTTTCTAATTTCGATGCTGATGGTTATCCTATCCAAAACGTACAAACTGACGAAAGCTGGGGTCCTAAACTAGATGGACAGCTCGTTAGACAATGGGATGGATTAGGACAAGGTGGTGAAGTACGTCCCTGGTCACCTCATCCTGACAACTATAAAGATTATTTCCAAACCGGTGTTACAAATAAAACAAATGTAGCTTTTTCACAAGCCGGAAATATCGGTAATTACAGGCTCTCTTATACCAATTTATCTCAAACCGGTATTGTGCCTAATAGCCAAATTAAAAGAAATACCATTAGTGCCAAACTTAATGGAAAAGTCAAAAGATTTTCCGTTTCAACCAGTTTAAATTACGTCAATAACCAAGGAAAAGGCAGACCAAAAACAGGAGGAAGTAGTGATAATCCGGTTTATAATTTAGTGATTTGGACGCAAAGACAAATCGATATCGATAGATTAAGAAACTATGAAGCACCGGATGGCAAACAAATAACTTGGCGAACCTATGGTCTTAATGATAGAACCGTAAGAGCCAATAACCCCTTTTGGTTGGCATATAAAGACTATCAAGATGATGAACGAAATCGTTTTTTTGGTAATGTTAAGACCCAATACGATTTGAATGATAAATATAGTGTTTATCTACGTTATTCATTAGATACTTATTCCGACCAAAGAAGAGATCGAAGAGCTGTTGGTAGTCGTTATACGCCTTATTTTATATCTCAGATGTACGACTTTAACGAAACTAATATTGATGGAGGTATTAATTATAAGAATACACAACTCACAAAGGATATTTCATTAAATGCCAATTTAGGCTTTAACTTAATGTCACACAGGTTGGAAGTCAATAAAGGTGCTACACAAGGCGGCTTAAATCTTCCCGATATTTACTCACTATCTAATTCTATTGACAGACCTTATGTCGTTCGTGGTTTATACAGAAAGAAAATAAATAGTTTATTTGGAAGTGCTTCTTTTGGGTATAAAAATTATCTATTTTTAGATTTAACTGCCAGAAATGATTGGTCATCTACCTTACCACCTGACAATTGGTCCTATTTTTATCCTTCTATAACCGGAAGTTTTGTTTTCTCTGAAGTTTTAAATAGTGATCTCATCAACTTTGGTAAAATAAGATTAGGCTGGGCAAAAGTAGGTAATGATACTGCACCCTATAGGTTATATAAAACATATATACAAGGAAGCCCTATCGGTGGTGCACCGGCATTTTACCTGCCAACAACTTCAAACAATCCTTTCTTAAAACCGGAGATTACAACTTCTTTAGAAGCCGGTCTTAACATTGCGATGTTTAATAATCGACTGGGATTTGATATTACATACTATGATGGTAATACTAAAAATCAAATTATTCCTATCGATGTATCGCAAGCAACCGGATATGATAAAAAATGGGTCAATGCCGGTAAAATTAATAATTCCGGAATAGAAATGAGCTTAAACGGTAGAATTATTAACCAAAAATTCAAATGGGATATGACTATTAATTGGGCTCAAAACAAAAATGAAGTTGTCGAATTAGCTAAAGGCATGCAATCTTATGTTATGACGACTTTCTATCCGGGTGTCACACTTGAATCAAGAGTGGGAGAACCTTATAGTTCTATTTATGCTCGTAAAATCAAAAGGACACCTGATGGTCAAAAAATTGTCAACGCAACTACCGGATATTATGAAAGAGATGATGATTTATCTTTTATGGGTAGTGTACTGCCGGATTGGACAGGTGGTATCAGTAACACCTTTAAATACAAAAACTTTACCTTATCAGGGCTAGTAGATTTTCAAAAAGGTGGTGTTATATTTTTAAGAGGATATCAAACGGCTATTTATGCCGGTACTATGAAGATAACTGCCGAAAATGGTGTGAGAGAAAGAGCACTTATTGCTGATGGCGTAATGCAAACAGGTGTTGATGCAGATGGCAATCCTATATATAGTGAAAATACAACTCCTGCTCAAAGTAACAGCCAATATTTTAGATTGATGCGAAAAACACCCGGTGACTTTACAGTCTTTGATGCCAGTTTTGTAAAATTAAGAGAAGTGACTCTACAATATCGAATTCCAAATAGTTTTGTTTCCAAACTAAAAATGAAAAATGCCAGCATTGGTATAACCGGAAGAAATTTAGCTATATTGTTTAGAAATACACCGGAAGGTTACAATCCTGAATCAGCCGGTAATTCATCCGGAAATATTCAAGGTCGCGAGTATGGGCAATTACCTACTGCTCGTTCATTTGCTTTTAATTTAAATCTTTCATTCTAAACTAATTTTGATCATGAAAAAAATAATTATAATATTAATATTAATTGGGTTTTCAACCGCTTGCACAAAAGACTTTGAAGAACTCAATAAAGATCCTTTGTCAACAAACAAAGCGCCAACACCGGCAATTTTAACCGGAGCCATGCAAAGTTTAATTGGTATAAATTCAGGACTTGGCTACAATAAAACGCTAATGCTCTATGGACAACAATGGTCTCAACGTGAAACAACCAATAGAAGTTTATATAATATGGACGATTCATCAGGTGACTGGTCCGCATGGTATTTAAACGGACTTCCTGAGTTAGAAAATATCATTCAGCTTAACTCCGGTAATGATAAAAGTGATTATAGCGTTTATGGAAAAAACGAAAATCAAATTGCCGTAGCAAAAATTCTAAAAGTTTGGGCTTTTTCCAATATAACTGATACCTGGGGAAATGTTCCATATAGTCAAGCTTTAAAGGATGATATAACTTTTCCGGCTTATGACAAACAGGAGAATATTTATCCGGCTTTAATCAATGAATTAAAAGATGCTGCCAATATGATTGATGTAAGTGCTTCCGGCTTTACAAGTGGTGATATGATGTATAACGGCGATATGTCTAAATGGAAAAAATTTGCAAATTCGTTAAGAGCCAGATTGGCATTGCGAATGTCAGAGGTTAATCCTTCTTTGGCTCAAACTGAAGTAGCAGATGCTCTATCAAGTGATGTTTTTACAAGTAATGCTGACAATGCCATGATTTATTTCCAAAATGAAGAAGCGCATGCTAATCCTTTATATTTAGAGTTTTTAACACAACAATGGACATTTGTAAGTGAACCTTTGATCAACCTTATGAACTCTTATGGTAGTGGAACAGCGGCAAGCCCTTCAGATCCCAGAATTCCACATTATGCTGCCCCTAATCAAAATGGTGAATATATTGGATTTCCCTATGGTTTACCTACATCCGATACTTTTAACTATGCTATTGAAGATTATTCATTACCTAGTTTAGAAGTCAGAGCTATGGATTTTCCGAGTTATTTTATGACTTATTCCGAGTTACTTTTCATAAAAGCCGAAGCCGAGCAACGAGGTTGGTTTGGTAATACTACTGATGCCGCAAATACCTACAACCAAGCCATAACTGCCAGTATGGAACAGTGGAATGTACCGGCTGCTGATATAACCACTTATTTGGCTTACCCACAAGTACAATACAATGCCAACAATTGGCGTAAATTAATCGGTGAACAAAAACATATTGCCCTGTATTTACAAGGAGCTAATATATGGAATGAATGGAAACGCCTTGACTATCCTGTTTTACAATTCCCTGCCGCTGCCAGTGCTTATGCTACTGAAATTCCAAGAAGGTTTCAATATCCGGCTAGTGAAGTAGGCGTTAACTTAGATAATTTAATCAACGCTATAAATGATATGGGTGGAGATAACACAAACACTCGTATGTGGTGGGACCAATAACCTCCCTACCCCTACGAAAGTAGGGACTCGCAAAATATCGCACAAAAAAACACCTCGAATGTTTGGGGTGTTTTTTGTATTTTTTTTAACGATTAAACTCTGTTAAGCATTTAGCATCTCATCAACTTTATATCTTTGAATTTTATCATTATTTTTAAGTAACATCTCACCCAAAAAACCGGCTAAAAAAAACTGACTACCCAAAATCATGGCTGCCAAGGCTATATAAAACCAAGGTCGATCGGTTACCAAATGGGTCGGAATGTTGTGGTATAATTTATAAGCTTTTACACCCAAAATAATAACAACAGCCGCGCCGCCAATCAAAAACATCAAAATACCTAAGGCTCCGAATAAATGCATCGGGCGTTTGGCAAAACGGGTCAAAAACCATAGCGTAATCAAGTCTAAAACTCCCTTGATAAAACGGTCGGAACCGAACTTGGTTTCTCCGTATTTGCGGGCTTGGTGTCGCACTACCTTTTCGCCTATACGCGTATAACCTTCATTTTTGGCCAAAAAAGGAATATAACGGTGCATCTCGCCATAGACATTAACATCTTTTACCACTTGATTTTTATAGGCTTTTAAGCCGCAATTAAAATCGTGCAAATCTAAGCCGGAAACTTTACGGGCAGCCCAATTAAACAATTTGCTGGGTAAATTCTTTTTGAGTTTTGAATCATAACGCTTTTTTTTCCAACCCGAAACCAAATCATAGTCGTCTTCGGTAATCATTTTATACAAAGCCGGTATTTCTTCGGGGCTGTCTTGTAAATCGGCATCCATAGTGATAACTACATCTCCTTGCGCCATTTTAAAGCCGGCATGCAACGCCTGCGATTTACCATAGTTACGTCTGAACTTTACCCCTTTTACCCGATTATCTTTTTGCGCCAATTCCGAAATAATTTGCCAAGAATCGTCCGTACTGCCGTCATCTAAAAAAATGATTTCATAGGTATAACCCTCGCGTTGCATTACTTCCGTTATCCAACGATAAAGTTCCGGCAATGACTCCGCTTCATTTAACAAAGGTATGACTAATGATATTTGCATATTTTTTTTTGAGGAATTGTGGATTTATTTCGGTTAATAGATGACTTTGTCATTTTATGATTGTTTACTGCTTCACAATATATTTCTGCTTTAAATTGAGGAAAAGATGATTTGTTGTAGTTCATTGTTTATTCTGTGTTTATTCTGTCATTTGATGATTACTTTGTATTTTAACAATATAACTACATCCAATTTGAGGAAATGAGAAATTGATTAAATACGAGTTAAAAGTTAATAATCTTCATTGGGCGTTTTAAAAAATAAACCGCCTAGTAACCCGCCAATCAGTCCGTATATCAACCCCGTAAAAATTTGTCCTATCAATTGCATCGGAACAAAAAACTTTTTGGTCATTGCCATTTGCTTTTCGAGCATATCTTCTGTAAACATATCGTTTTCTTCTAACATTTTTTTTGACATTTCCAATACCTCATCAACGGCGCCGGGATTGATATAAGCAAAATAAATATAGGTATAAATTCCTACAAACAACCCGCCTAACAATCCGACTAAAACACCTAATTTTACGGCTTTTCCCAAAGTTACCGGATAGCCTTGATTGCGATAATACCAAACTGCCAAAATGGGAATGCCTATAAACATAAATAAGGCGACAAAGCCCAAAATCATAACCGAAGTATCTTTGGGATTAGCCGTTGGCGACTTAATAAGCATAAAAATAATACCTAAAATAGCATATAATGCAGCAAACATCGACATAATGTTTTTAAAAGATTTTTGTTGTTCCATAGTTGTATGTTTTTATGATTTATTTTTTACCTATCTATTCTCCGACTAGCTGATTGAAACGTTCTATTAATCAGCATCCAATTCTTGATAAACCGAATTGTTTGACACAAATTCCGGAATCATGGTTTTTAAAATTTTAACTATCTCAAAATTAGTCATTTTTTTATAATCTTTCAATGTATTGAAGAAAGAAAAAATAGCCTGACAATCTACCGAATTAATTTGGGCTATTTTAAGTTTTTCGTGATGCGTGGGCAAATCGCCTTCATTTTGCCCCAAAACTTCTTCATACAATTTTTCTCCCGGTCGTAAGCCGGTTATTTTGATTTCAATCTCTTCGGGATATTTATAACCGGACAGTTGAATCATTTTAACAGCCAAATCAAAAATCTTAACCGGCTTGCCCATGTCAAACACAAATATTTCGCCGCCGTTTCCCATGGTGCCGGCTTCCAAAACCAAATGACAAGCTTCGGGTATGGTCATAAAAAATCTGGTAATTTCTTTATGAGTTACCGTCAAAGGACCACCTTGTTTCAATTGTTTTTTAAAGAGTTGAATTACAGAGCCATTAGACCCTAACACATTACCAAAACGCGTAATGATAAATTTGGTGCCGGGGTATTTTTTTTGTAAACAAGTGGCATACATTTCGGCGGCACGCTTGGTAGCGCCCATCACATTGGTCGGATTGACCGCTTTGTCGGTCGAAACCATCACAAATTTTTCCACGCCGTAAGCCACGGCTAAATCCATAACAATTTGACTCCCTAACACGTTGACTTTCACTGCTTCATACGGATTTTCTTCCATCAAAGGCACATGCTTATAGGCAGCGGCATGATAAATTATTTGAGGCCGAAACCGCTCAAAATATTCTCGCATAATATGCGCGTCGCGAATATCGGCAACTATCGGGAGAAAATTCCGGTAAGATTTACTGATAAATGCTTGTTGCAAATCATACAAAGCCGATTCGGCTTGATCTATCAAAATTAATAGTTTAGGGTTGAAATGCATCACCTGATTAGCAATTTCCGACCCAATGGAACCGGCAGCACCGGTTATCATCACCACTTTATCTTGTATGTCTTTTTGGATAACCGGATTGTCGATTTTAATGGGATTGCGATTGAGCAATTCTTCAATATTCAGTTCCTTAATTTGACTGATATTGATTTGTTCCCTATCAATCCATTGATTGATAAAAGGCACGGTTTTTACCTTTAAGCCTAAATCCAGATATTGATTGGCAATATTGAGCAATTCTAATGATTTGGCTTCGGGCTTGCTGATAATCACCTCTTCTATACCGTGTTTCGTTAAAAATTCTTCTGTTATGGTTTTCGAAGATAAAACGGGCTTGCCATTAATATGTTTATGCAGAAATTGCGTTCGGTCATCCACCAAAGCCACCACATCATAAGGCGCATCATGAGAAGCTAAAATGGCGTCAAAAACGGCTTTTCCGGAATGCGCTCCGTGAATGATAATTTTTTTCGATTTTACATGATGCAATATTTTTTGATGAAAAGATTTATAAATAATCCGGCTTGCCAACAGCAAAAAAATAGACACAAAAAACGTAATGCCTATGACCGACAAAGGCATATTCCAAAAAGGAAACATATCTATTTTACGAACTAAAAAAACAATTAAAAACAGTAAAAAAGTAAATATCACAGCAGATTTGGTCACACTAATAGCATCGTTTAAACCTGTGTGACGTACGATGCCTTTGTAAGAGCCGGTGATTAAAAAACTGATTAAAGCCAAAAAACCGACTAGAAAAAATTGTGGAATCAAATCAAAATTACCGAAATGAAAACCAAAATTAAACCGGATAAGATATGCTAATAAAAAAGCATTGAGCACCAGAAAAATATCAATCAACAAAACTCCCCAGCGCGGAGAAGATTTGTTGGCCAAAACTTTTAGATAGTTGGATAAAGGAATATAATATTTTTTTAAACTCAAATTGTGAATAATTTAGGTTAAGACAAAATTACGAAAAAAGCTGATATGGATTTATTATGACTCAAATTTATATGGATTTAATTTTATATGAGGCGTTGAATATTTTATCCTCTTCATAAATTGCTTGGCACATTGATGAGTATTGTTGGCTCCAAACTATGTTTCTGATTTTAATTTGAGGAAATGAGGTTTTAGTTTACTTCATAGAAAATTTTGTGCTTCGATGAATGTTTATGGTTGCAAATTGTATTCTTGCTTACAATTTGAGGAAGTGAGGAATTGATTGATTTCAGATTTTCGATTTGGTCTCTGAGTGATTTTGCGACGTAGGAGCAAAATTGTACCGAAGTGAACCACATAAGACACATAAGTTCATATAAGTTTTTTAAAACCATTAAGGCATTAAGATGATTAAGTTTCAAGCTTTTATGTTCTTTTATGTCTTTTATGTTTTTTTCATTTCAGATTAGGTCACTGAGCTTGCCGAAGTGCGGTCACTGAGCCTGCCGAAGTGCGGTCACTGAGCCTGCCGAAGTGTTAGATTTGCGATTTTTTTCGAACCATTTAGACATTAAGGACATGAAGCTTTTACTTTTACTTTTATTCATGTCTAATGGCATAAGTCAAAGGATGATTTTTGTGACAAATGAACAAATTAACCTAAAACCGATAACAGCACTTTGGATTTCATCAAAATTTCTTGCCATTCTTGTTCCGAGTTGCTATTGGCCACAATCCCACCCCCAACATGAAGTATTAAGTGTTCAGACAACACCTCCATGCTTCGCAAATTGACATAAAGTGCTGACCAATCATCTCGTTTTTCACCCATAAATCCGGTATAATATTTTCTATCTCTGTTTTCAATCTGCTCAATATACGTTTTAGCCCGTTCTACCGGCAAACCGCAAACAGCCGGAGTAGGGTGCAAATTCAGGATTATCTCAGATAAATTTGCAGGATTAATATCAGCAGAAATATCTGTTTTGATATGCGCCAAATGTCCTTGATAAACAGTTGCCGGTTTGGACACTGTAATTTTTGAAGAAAACATCTTTACTTTTTCAACAATATAATCCGTCACCATTTGTTGTTCATTGATTTCCTTAGCTGACCAGATTACCGGTAAATTTTTCTTAACCGGCAAAGTTCCTGCCAGAGCAATGGTTTGAAAATAGCCGTGTTGATACCGTGCTAACAACTCAGGAGTAGCACCCATCCAAGTGCCTGATTGCGGGTGATGCCACAAATAGACATAAGATTGCTCATAAGCGGTCAACAAGTTTAACAAAGCATTAAATATTTCAAAATGGTACTTCTTTATCTTAAAAGCCCTTGACAGAACCATTTTTTGCAACAAACCGGCTTTGATCAATTTTATAATTTCAGAAACTTTTTGTTGATAAGCTACTTTGTCATGAGACGACATATCAGGTGCAGACAAATGCACTTTTTGAACACCATTCGATCTTAAATCTCTAATAAAAATTTCTTGTTTTATCGATTGGTTTTCAGGAAAAACCACTACCGGATGTTTTGTAAAATCATAGGGAGCAAAATAATACCCGCTTTGCGACAAATCATTTGACGTATATAATTGCCCGTCTTTTTGTTGCCAAATATTCAGTTTGCCGGAATGTGGCTTCTTGTATATGACAAAGGGCTTATTTATATCTAACAAATCTTTCAACATCATTGGCTAATTTGTTTAAAACAATATTGGTAAGTTTGGCATGAGC
>JALVEJ010000028.1 GCA_027031025.1 Flavobacteriales bacterium
TTACCACCGGATGTTTTAAACATTTCTTTTTTACGATCGGTTATTTTTAACACACCATCTTTATCCAACTCGCCAATATCGCCGGTGTGGAAATAGTCTCCGGTAAATACTTCTGCGGTTTTTTCAGGATCTTTATAATAACCTACTAAAATATTCGGGCCTTTGACTAAAATTTCACCATCATCGGCTATTTTAACATCCACAATATCTATAGGACGCCCAACAGTACCTATTTTCCAAAAATCATTAGGTGAATTTACAGACACTACGCCGGAAGTTTCCGTCAATCCGTATCCTTCCAAAATAAACAAGGTTGCCGCATTAAAAATACGTTGCAATCGTGGTTGCAGTGCGGCGCTACCGGATACAATATACATTAAATCACCCCCCAAAGCTTCTCGCCATTTACTAAAAATCAGTTTACGGGCTAATTTTAATTTTAAACTATAAGGAAACTTGTGCTCTTTGCTAAAATCAAACGACTCGCCAACTTTTACCGCCCAGAAAAAGAGGGCTTTTTTGATTCCGGTCAATTCTTGACCTTTGGCAACAATTTTATCATAAACCTTTTCAATTAATCGTGGTACCGCTGTAAACATATGCGGTTTGACCTCACGGATATTATCTCCGATTTGATCAATAGATTCTGCAAAATTAATTCCGAATCCTCTGTAATAATACAGATATTGAATCATGCGTTCAAAAATATGACAAGACGGTAAAAAACTGATGACACGGGCATCATCAGGCAACTTAGGCACCCGTTTTGAGGCAGATTTGACAGTTGTGACTATATTTTTATGCGTGAGCATCACACCTTTTGGTCGTCCGGTTGTTCCCGAAGTGTAAATGATAGTTGCCAAATCATCTTCTTTAACAGCAGCTTTTCTTTTTTCCAGTTCGGCTTGTAAAGAATTATCTGTCCCCAAATCCATTATTTCTTGCCATGAACGTTCTCCATCGATTTGTTCAAAGGTAAAAACACCCTGTAATGAAGGGACATTAGCTTTTATACTATTGACTTTTTCTAAAATTTCGTCATTTGAAACTATGATATATTTTACTTCTGCATGGTTGAAAATATATTCATAATCATCGGGGGAAATCGTCGGATATACCGGTACATCCTGCGCGCCGACTTGTAAAATGCCTATATCACTAATGTTCCATTTGGTTTGATTGTTATGAGAAATTAAGGCAATTTTATCATTGGGCTGAACGCCTAATTTTATTAAGCCTCTACTAAATTGATTGGCTTTTTCAAAAAAATCTTTAGACGATGTTTTTACCCATTCTCCATTTGTTTTGGTTACCAAGGCATCTTCTCGCGGGTAGGTTTTAGTTTGATATTGCACAAAATCAAAAAGTCTTTTTATATCCATAGTTGTCGGTTTTGGTTTTTGGCTTACAAATTAGCAAAAAAAAACGGCTCAAAAAAACCTAAGGCTAAAATTTAGGATATTAATGATGAATTTTTAAAAAATTAACAACAAAAAAGCCCCTCTTTTGAAGGGACTTGTGAGATTTTTTTGCAATTTAATTTTCTTATTCAACAATTAATTGTTTATAAGTTGTGCCTTTGTCGGTATCCAATTTGATAAAATACATCCCTGACACTATATTTTTAAGTTCAATATAATGGTTTGGGCTATCATATTTTACAGGAATTTGTTGTCCACTGATAGACATCACTTTGATATCATTGATTTTTAAATTGTTAGTTGTAAAAAATAGTTTTTGACCATGGTGTAACGGATTTGGGTAAATTTTGGTATGCGATTGAACATATTGATTGACGCCGCCGGCATTATCACCTGACAAGGACACACTATCGACTGTCCATCGTGTAGGAGCGCCATTGGAATAATATTTAAAAGCCAAATACACTTGTCCGGAAATATTACTAACATCTGCATTTGAAATTGTAATCTCGGTTGTCGAAGTTGCTCCTGTCGGAGTAGGTATATTGACATTAGGAACCGGTGTCCAAGTAAAATTTTGTGGTAAACCGTTGCCGTCATAATCGGGAGAATAGACTAACACTAATGGTGTTGTGCCATAAGCATAAGCTAAAAAGACCGAAAATTTCTCGTTGGTATAACTATCAAAATCAATTTTATTTTTGGTAATCAACCAATCTTTACTGGGAACGTTTTCTTGATAACCGTTAATTTGAATAGCAGGAGAATTATTTTCTCCGTATTGTGTGATACAATGCCAATCTTTATTACTGGCTTCATTAACAATATCAAATGCCATATTGGCACAATCGTCAAAAGTTTCTTGCAAAATATAATTGACAGCGTTGTTTGTTGTTACGGACAAGGGCGTGCTACATGCTGATTTATTGCCTGAAGTATCCTTTGCTTTGATGCAAACACTATAAGTTGTAGCAGGATTTAAGTTAGTAAAAACATACTGGGTATTGGTAACAGTAGCTACCAAATTGCCATCGAGATATACTTCATAACCCGCAACCATGACGTTGTCCGTAGAAGCCTGCCAGGTTACTTCAAATGAGGTATCGGAAACCGATGTCACACTCAAACCGGTAGGCACGCTTGGTGCAGTAGTATCCGGATTTGGATTCCAAATAGCATTAACCCATTCGGGATGATCGATAAAGGGATTGCGATTACCTTGGTAGGCATAAACTGCATTGTTTCGATCTATTTCACGTTGATTTACAGGGTCTTGTGCCGTCCAGTCTAGCAAAATGTGTAGAAACCAATCTGTAAAGACTTTGTCACCGCTACCATCAAGCATATCACTGCTACCCCAGCCCGGAATTTGATCTTCATAACGGGTGGCTACATAAAATAACATACGGGCAATATCCCCTTTAAATTCGTCAATGGGTTCAAAGACAGTTCCTGAATAACCGTAAACGCTGTTTGAACCTAATTTTGAGCCGTTTTGCGAGGTCCAAGTTGGATTATTAACGACTCCGAAAGGGTGATTGCTACGCATACCATTGACTTTACCATCGGAAGGCACCACAAAGTGTGCATCGCTTTTCATAGGACTGGCAGAACCGAAAATACTTTGAGGCATCAAATGCTCACGATTATAACAATCACCTTCTTGTTGATAATTGCCACAAACATTTTGATGATGGTTGTAATTATACGGGTCGCCGCCGTTCGGATTTTCGGAATACATATCTAAAACCGAGCCGTCATTTTCATAGTAATGGTCGGTATCAGTAGTTTCGTAGGCATTATATAAATCATTGTAAGAGTGCGGATTATGTCCATTTGTAATAATATTTTTTAAAGCCGTTTTAAGTTGATAACCTGTCAATCCTTGCGCACTGTCATAGTATCCGGCAGGGGCTTGCCCGTAGGTAACAGACAAGATGAAGAAAAATAAAATAGTAAGTTTGTTCATTACACTTGTTTTTTAAGTTTTGCCATATAAAAACCGTCCCCTTTTGAATTGGACGGCCATATTGTTTTCTCATCAACAAAGATATAATTTTTATGTTTGTTTAAAAAATTTTTAACAATCATTTCATTTTCCATAGGCAAAATGGAACAAGTTACATATATTAAATAGCCGCCGGGTTTGATCATGCTTTCATAAGTGTCGAGGATATCCTTTTGAAGCACATTGATTTGTTTGACTTTATTGGGATTGAGTTCCCATTTTAATCCGGGATTTCTACGTAGGGTTCCCAAACTGCTGCAAGGGGCATCGAGCAATAAAATATTGGCTTTTTGGTAGTTTTTTTTA
Organism: Flavobacteriales bacterium; assembly: GCA_027031025.1. GTDB lineage: Bacteria > Bacteroidota > Bacteroidia > Flavobacteriales > Flavobacteriaceae > WGBX01. Next base: position 3,736 of record JALVEJ010000028.1, read on the forward strand.
ACAATTTCGGAATCAATTACACCCGATTCAGCCAAATTCTTTATCCCATTTCTTTTAGCGCGTTTACGCAATTCTTCAATTTTAGAAGGATAAATATCATAGGCTAATATTTGACCTTTGTTTTGCATTTGTGTTGCTAAATGTAAAGTTTTGCCACCGGCACCCGCACAAGCATCTATAACGATATCGCCGGCAGTGGCTCCTGTGAACGGCGCTACCAATTGCGAAGACACGTCTTGCACTTCAAACAAGCCCTCTTTATAGCATTTTAGGTGTGTTAATTTCTTTCTTTCTTGCAAAAATAAAGCATCAGGATAACCGGCTTCTTGATAAGTTGCAATACCTTGCTTTTGTAATCTTTGCTTCAAATTTTCGGGATTGGTCTTTAAGCGATTAACACGGATACTTACAGGCGCTTCTTCATTTAAGGCTTTTAAAATTTTAAGCCATTGGCCTTTTAGTTGATCTTGCCCTAAATCAAAAAGCCAGTCGGGGACGGATTGTTTGACTGCCTCATTGGTGATGTGTTGAAATTTTTTTAAAATGACATCCGATTTAAGGTATTTAAATTCATCCCAATCGGGTAATGGTATATCGTTTAAAACCGCCCAAGTGCCTATGATATACCATTTGCCTTCATTGGATAACATATCAGCCCCAGACAAATATTCATACAAGCGTTTCCAACGAACGATATCAAAAAGTAAGCGGGCAACAAATTTCCGGTCACGACTGCCCCATTTTTTTTGAGATTTTAATAAATTATTGACTACTTTATCGGCTTGTTGATGCCGGTTGAAAATCGTATCTAATGCTATTATTGCGGCTTCTGCCAAATTCCGGTACCATTTCATTTAGTTGCTTAGGTTATTTTTAAATTAGATCATTTCCATCTTCTCCAAATAATTATCGCTAATGTTAAACCAGTTGATGTTTAGGCTTGTTGACATTATTTTTTACTCTTTTTTATTTTCTATCTATTTGATGATGTTTTTTAATTAGAGTTTTATCACTATTTTATACTTTATTGAGCAAAAATTGGTAGTGAAAAAAGAAATACTATTGATATGTAACTATAAATTTTTTCATTGTAATTCTATTTTAGTTAATATAATTCGTTGATATGTTACGTCTGCAACATCAAATGTTTTATTACATATATTTTTTAAATTTCCTGAAAATTTAATATTTACTATCCCATTAGTATTTATTAAAGTTTTGATATTACTAGGTATAGAATTTTCATTACAAACAATCATGTGATGTATACAGTTTGAGCAATTTGGCTCAACAAAACCTATCCAATATTTATCAGTATAATATGTATCATTTGAATTTGAATGTTTTTTAAAACTAATTTGACCATTTAATTTTGAATTTTCAGGAATTACTTTAATTGTTTCTGAATTGCATCCACAATCGGGAAGTGGTTCTTCTTCTTTGCAACTTATTAAGGTTAGGAGTAAGGCAAAAGATAAACAAAAAATAGTTGTAATTAGACTTCTCTTTTTGTTATTTGTTTTTTTGTATTTTGTTATTGGCATTAACATTTAAATGTTTTTATTATTTATTTTTTTGAAATACTTTCGCTAATCG
>JALVEJ010000029.1 GCA_027031025.1 Flavobacteriales bacterium
GACGTTGAAGCTGCCGCTTTTGTCTCCTCCTGTGCCCACCACGTCGATGAGCTCTTTTTGAAGCTCTGGTGGGATCGGTAGCTTGATAGAGTGGCTACGCATCACTCTGGCGGCCTCGGCTATCTGCCGGGCGCTCTCCCCTTTTTCATAGAGCTCTACCAGTAACTCTTTGGCCTCCTGAGGACTCAACTCGTTGGCAAACAGCTTTTCAAACATCACACCTCCTTGACATACTCCTCCATTCTCGCTTTTGGCACATTTTTTGTCGTTGGGATTTGAAGCACTTGATAGCGCTTGTCACCTTTTAAATATTTGATGGTGATCTCATCCCCAACTTTTACCTCTTTACTGGCTTTGGCCACCACGCCGTTGATGAGCACCACTTGGTTTTTGAGCATATCTTGCGCGACGCTGCGGCGCTTGACGATGTTGACGGCGTTCATAAATTTATCGATGCGCACCCTTCGAACTCCAGTAGCTTCTTTTTGATTTCTATGCCGCCATTATACCCGCCTAATCCTTTGGAGGCTATTATGCGATGGCAGGGCATCATGAGCATGTAGGGATTGCGCTTGAGCGCTTGCGCCACGGCACGGTAGGCCTTGGGCTGTCCGATAGCGATGGCGATATCTTTGTAGCTGCGACACTCTCCGAAGGGCACTTGCAGCGTCACTTCATAGACCCTTTGGCGAAATGGAGTTGCAGCTTTGGCAAGAGGCGGTAGCGATGCGGTGCGTTTGGCAAAGTAGGCCTCTAGCCACTCTTTAGCTTTTTGGATAATTGCATTGGAAGAGACGCTTTGCTTCTCTTTTGTTAAAGAGATGCCAATGAGCATATTTTCCGTGGCTTCTATATGCAACCAACCAATAGGTGAAATAAAAAAATCTGTGTAAATACTCATTTAAAGAAATATTTTTTTTCTGCCAATTCTTATAATCTAGATAAATTTGATCATAAATAATTATTTTTGATCTGAAAGAAAACATAAATTAGTTTTAGTGTTTCTAACAGTTACCAAATCTAATTTTTTATGATTTCACAAAATTTTATTCTGAATTTTATTTTTAAACGATTTGTTCAATTATTTCATTGAGTTTGTTCCACAAAGGTTGTTTAGTATGAGGAATATTAAGCGTTTCAAGAATATTGGCAAATTTTCTCCATCCATTTTTTGAACGAAGTTCTATCCATAAAATACCTGCACTATCGAGTTGAGCTTTATTTTGATCTGATAGCTTATCGGCTATAAAGATATTACTACCTCTTGGAAAAACTGCATCAGCACTTTCTGGATTTCCTTTACCCATAAGTTTTACTTCACATTTATATTTTTTGCCATTAGAAATTAGATAAAAGTCTACTTCTCTATCAAAATCTTTTGTTTTATCCTGTTTGAATTTTATTTCATAATATTTTTCATCAACTCCAAAGAGTCTGCAAAGTGTAAGCATCAAGGGTTTTTCCACTCTTTTACCAACGCTTGAATATAGTCCTCCTCTAATTGCAGCTCTTTTTACCGCTAAAGTATTTATAACAATTAAACTCTCACTTACACTAAGTTCAATGCTAACTTGATTAAATTTTATTGTAAGTTTTATTTCAAGCTCTTTTTCAACTTGTGTGAGTTCCTCTATTATTTGATAAAGTTCATCAAGATGTTTATTTGAAGCATCAATTACAATCTCTTTTTTTGTAGTATTATACATATTTCCTATGGTTTTCATATTTAAGCCTGAATTTATAGCAATTTCATCTTTTGGAAGATTTTTATTTAAAAAATATTTTTTATACCAATTGATGTCTAAATCTTTATTCTCTATTTTTGCTTCTGTAATTTTTTTAAAAAAGTCTATACAAAATTCTAAAAAGTTTGCGTTTATAATATTGACAATTTCAATTCTATAATCCTTTCCTCTTAAAAGTCTTAGTATTATTCTTTTAATAACGATTTTTTCAAGATTTTGCATTTTTATACTCTTTAAATTCTTTTAAACTGCTTAGAAATTTAACTTGCGATAATGTTTGAGACAACTCTTTTTTGAGGGCTAAAAAGTAGTTTTTATCAAGTTCTGTAGTAAAAAATAGCCTCTCGTTTAAAATAGCAGCTTTAGCCAAAGTTCCTACTCCACCAAATGGATCAAATACAATATCACCTACAAAAGAGTAGTATTTTATAACTTTTTCACATAGCTCGAGTGGGAAAACCGCAGAATGCACTTTATGATTTGTTGGATTTATTTTCCAAACATTTGTAGTCTCAAAAGATCCATTTACTAAGCTTTTTTCTATAATCTCTTTGGGATATTGCTTTATATTCCAGTCAATGAGTTTATCTGTCTTTTTACGATACACCATTACCATTTCGGTAACGCTGTTTGGCTTATAGGCAAGGGGTTTTCTATGTTGCATAAATCCACCTATTCGATTCTTGGCACTGGCTTCTGGTTTTAGCCATATAATATCATCTATAAATTCCCAACCTAGATCTACTAAAATATTATGTAAATCGTAAGGTATCGGATATCGTTTACTTGCATATTTTCTTCCTGCCCTTGGAATAATAACTGGCGAGGTATTAAGAAGAAAAAATCTTCCCTCTTTTGTTGTTCTATGTACTTCTTTAAAAACTTTTTCTAAAAACCTCAGATACTCTTGATAGCTTATATAGATAGAGTAATCTCTTGCATTATAGTATGGTGGTGAAGTAAATGTTAGATGAAAAGACTCATCTGGTACTTCTTGTAAAACTTTTAATACATCATCATTTACTGCACAATTTTTTAAAAAATCATAAGTTTGAGTATGAGGAAGTTTATCTTTGCTTTTTGTTGGAAAGAACTCTTTTTTTATAACATCTTGTATGATTTCATTTGGATGGTTTACGAGCTCTTTTAATCTATTTGTTATTTTTTGATCACTTTTAAACACAAGCAATGCTCTAATGGCTTGTAACACAATATTTGGATCTTTGTCTTTTAAAAGTTCTAAAAAAAATGGGATATTCTCTCTTTTTCTTTTTCTCCCTATTGAAGATATAGCCTCTCTTTTTACAAGAGATGAATTTTCATTATAAAAGACATTTTTAAAAAATTCCTCGTCTTCAAATTTAGCTCTATCTTTTAAAAAAGATATTTTCTTTTGAATTGTAGTCATTTAAGCCTTCCATAAATATATTTAATCACATACTATAATTGTACTGTAACTGATTATACAAAAATTTCATTTAAATCATCTCATTCTATAAACCCGAACTTTCTCAAAAACTCTTTATCCACTTCTATTAAGTCTCTGCTCCTTAAGTCCTCTATCACTTTCGCATCGCACACCACATCCGGTGGCCACTCGCGCTCTATCTCTCCGAGTTCGGGGTCTTTGTTGGTAGCGTCCACCATGATAAAAGGCTCGGTAACCACATCGCGCTTGGCATCGATATTGTTGGTGATGCGCCATACGAGCATGTAGGGATTGTCCAGATCGTTGCCCTCATCGACGATGATGAGGATTTTGCAGTGCTTTTGCAGCGTCGCAAGAGCATCGAAAAGCTCTGGGATGCGGCGCTGTTTTTTGATCGTCGCTATAGCGATAGGATTTGGCGTATCGGTGTAGTATTGGTGCACGTCGCAAAAGCTGTTATCGATAGCTTGGAGCTTCGATAAAAGCGCAGCGTCATCCAAAGGCTGCGCCACACCTTCGCCGACGATTTCCCCCGTTGCGTCGATCCCGAGCTTGCCTCCCTCGAACTGCTTGGGACTGGCATGGTCGAGATGGTCGATCACCCCTTCACTAATAAGGAGTTTATCGGGGCTCATACGTTCAAGCACATAACGTGTGAAGGCGTCGTAGTCCGTCAAATCGGGAGCGTTTTTATCTACGAAAATAGCGTGCTTGACGAAGCTCATCTGCCCCACACCCCAAAAAGCGTGCATGAACTGCTTGGCGTGTGCGGGATAGCGTACCTCCATCTTGGCCAAAATGAGATTGTGAAAGACCCCGTTTTCTGGCATATGATAATCGATCAGATCACTGGCTGTGGTTTTGAGCAGCGGCAAAAATATCCGTTCGGTCCCCCACCCCATATATTTATCTTCCAGTGGTGGCTTGCCCACCACGGTAGCTGTGAAGATAGGATCTTTTTTGGATGTGATCTTGGTCACCTCCATCACAGGAAAGGCTTCGGGCAGAGTATAGTAGCCCGTATGGTCACCAAAGGGACCTTCTATTGCAAAGTCGCTCGGATCCACATAGCCTTCGATCACGAAATCCACATCTTCTGGGATATAGATATCGTTGGTGAGGGATTTGACGAGTCGGGGATTTTCGCCCCGTATGAAGCCGTAAAGCAACAGCTCGAAAACATTTGGCGGCAAGGGTGCCTGGCCACACCAGATATAAAGAGGATCACCACCGATCGCTACGGTAACAGGCATCTTCTTGCCAGCCTTTTTATATTTATGGAAAAAGTGGGCCCCATCTTTGTGGATCTGCCAGTGCATCCCAAGACGCATATCGTCGTACACTTGCAAGCGATACATCCCCACGTTTTGCACACCACTCTTTAGATCCTTGGTATAGACCTGGCCTGTGGTGATGAATTTGCCTCCATCCTCTGGCCAAGTCTTTAGGATCGGCAAATCGTGCAAGGAGTCCACCTCCAGCTCTTGGCACGCTCCTTTGGAGGAGAGCCGCTTGGGAAAGACGTTTTTGAGCTTGAAGAGTTTGGCTAAAAGGTCTATTTTCTCCTTAAGGCCGCTGGGGGGCTTGAGATGGAGCAGCTCCTCGATCTCGGCTGCGATGACGTCTGGATGACGCCCCAAAATTTTGGTGGTGATGTCGAAGTTGGCGAATATATTCATCAGCACCGGATAGTCATACTTTTTGTCCAAAGCCCTGTCCACTGGATTGGTAAAGAGAATCGGACGCGAATCTTTGCGCTTGACCTCCACATAAGCGATATGGGGGATTTCGAGGTTGACATCGAGCTCTTCGTCGATGACTTTGAGCCCACCCTTTTTTTGTAAAAATGCTATTACATTATCGATTTTCATACTTTCTCCTGTACTAAGTTTCTAAACTGCCCCTAAACTGCCCCCATTTGTCAAGACAACTTTTTCATTCCATATTCTTGACAATTTTTCATCTGATTATAACAAAAGGAAACCAAATAAAATAGGATAAATTTTATCCCATTTATTTCGGGTAAATAAGAGAAATTTTATCTTATTTGTGCTACATTACCCATAGATAAAGCCAAAAGGACCGAAAATGGGAATGGAAAAAGTAGATAAAATCATAAACTCCGACTACGAACTTGGGTTCGAAGTGGA
>JALVEJ010000030.1 GCA_027031025.1 Flavobacteriales bacterium
AGACACAATTTCGCCAATAAAATCGTCGAGTCCGGGGGTATCGATAATATTTATTTTGTAGTTGCGCCACTCGGTATGCAGAGGTGTGGCAAAAATGGAAGTTTGTCTTTCTTTTTCTATGTCTGTGAAGTCAGAAACCGTATTTTTATTTTCAACTGAACCACGTCTTTTTAGTAATCCGGCTTCAAATAACATGGTTTCGGCAAGCGTGGTCTTGCCACTACCATGGGCGCCAACAAACGCCACGTTTTTAATGTGTTTGTCATCATAAATTTTCATAGTTGTAAATTTTTATAATTTGACAATAAATATAATGAAAATTCTCTAAAAAAAACTGACGAATATAAAAAATGCAGAAATTTCTTTTTATTCTTAAAGATATCCATTTTTATAATAACCGGAACCCAATTATTTATCTATTCATAAAATATTTTAGCATGCTAAAAAGTTCGAAAAAGAAGAAAGATTACATGGCTTTTTAACAAACCAATCACCTGATAAACAATAAACAATAAACAATAAAAAGCTAGAACAAAAACAAACCAGCCGCTACGACAGTTTGTCGTAGCGGCTGGTGAATTGAGTGGAGTCGGAGGGAATCGAACCCTCGTCCACACAAGCCGTTAACATGCTTTCTACATGCTTAGTCTGTGTTTGTTTTTTCGACTTTGAGCTGCCCACAGACAGGCTACTCAAAGCTTAGCTTCTAAATTTTCGGTATAAACACGAAGCTTGTTTATACCTAGACTTACTTTTACGAAGCCCCTGAACCGAACGCCGTAAGTCAAGGCTTTCGAGGGACTTCTTGCCTCCCGGCCTTGCCGGGACGTGGCTTAATCCTTACTGTTATTCGGGATTAAGCAGCAAGAGCGAAGTTATTTTCGCCGTTTATTAGATTTGATACATGATATTAACGAGCTGTGTATCAGCGCTCGGCATGCTTACATGTTAGCGGGTCTTGCTGTCAAATCCAGTCGACCCCATATTGTTTGCAAAGATAGGATATTTGTCTTTTAATCATCAAAAATTATACCAAAAAAAACAGGAAAAACAGGGTCTCCATTTCAAACCCTTATATCAAAACAAATATCGTCTTTAATTATAAAATTAAACCGGAAAACTCAAAAAGTATTTGGTAACCGGATGCGAAAGTGCTTCTATATTGAGCTGATCACTGGCTTTGGCAAATTCAATAATCTTATCATTCTTAGACAATAGTTTGATGGGCTGCCGGTCTTGATCATAAGCTCTGTGAGTTAATTTTCCGGAAAATAACAAATACGAAATATCTTTTTCTTCAATAGGATAATGATGCAAAACATTAATTTTCAATCTATTGACATATTCATCAGAAAAAGGCGTTTTTTGAATTATAATTTTATTTAAATCTTGCCGTTGCACAATCATTCGACTTAAATGCGACAAAATAAAATCGGGATGAGTCGTCCATTTTTTTAAATGATACCAAATATCCGAATCGTCTAATGCGGTAAATATTGCCAATGATGTTTGATTAATTTGTCTTAAATTTTCATTGAACAAAAATGACAAATTTGCATCCAAAAACACCCGTTCGTTTTGTTGCAATAAATCTTTGACGCGCCATAAGGTTTTCTCTAAAATCTTTTCTAACATCAAGCCGGTTTTATGAAAATAAACCTGCCAATACATCAAACGGCGTGAAATGATAAATTTTTCAACCGAATAAATACCTTTTTCATCAATAACCAATTGATTATCTTTAACATTCAACATTTTAATCAAGCGTTCACTATTAACTTGTCCTTCAATTACACCGGAATAAAAACTATCGCGTCGTAAATAATCCAAACGATCTACATCAATTTGACTACTGATTAACTCGGTTAAGAATTTTTTATGATATTGTCCCGTAAAAATTTGAATAGCTAAATCTAATCGCCCGTTTAACTCTCGGTTGAGTTCTTGCATAATTGCCAAGGATATTTGCTCGTGCGATATATTTTTGATAATACTGAATTCCAAAGCATGCGAAAAAGGTCCATGACCGACATCATGCAATAAAATAGCGGTTAAAGCTGCCAGTTCTTCTTCTTTGGTAATTTTTACATTTTTTTGTTTTAACACATTGATGGCGGTTTGCATCAAGTGCATTGCCCCGATAGCATGATGAAAACGCGTATGATGTGCCCCGGGATATACTAAATATGACAAACCCATTTGCGATATGCGACGCAGCCGTTGGAAATACCGGTGTTGAATAATATCATAAATCAATTCATCGGGAATATTGACAAAACCGTATATTGGGTCGTTGATGATTTTGAGTTTGTTCATTTGTTTTGTTTTGATAATAACAAGGTTTATTGATGAAAAAATGACCCGTTTTTCACTCAGCGCTTTTTCGCACTACTACTTAGAAACTAAAATGATACGAAATAGACGGCACAAACTTAAACAAGGTGACTTGATAAGCATCAATTTTTTCCGTATTTTCATCATATTTAAAAGTCATCATAAAGGCATTGTCACGGGCATAAACATTGTAAATTGAAAAATTCCAATACGAACGCCACTTTCGTTGTTTAGGGTTATCATAAAAATGTTTGTTATACCAAGTAACCGACAAATCCAAACGATGATAGTCGGGCAAACGGTTGGCATTGCGATGTGAAAAATACAAGATGACATGATCGCCAATCAAATAAGTGCCGGCAGGATATGTAATAGGGCGTCCCGTATAGTATTGCCACATGGTTGATACTTCCAAACGTTTATTGATTTTATAACTTAACAACAAGTTGACATCGTGCGGGCGGTCAACTACCGAAGGATACCATTTACCTTCATTAATTTCGGGATGAATTTTCTCCGATTTTGAATAAGTATATGCCAAGGAACCGGTCCATTTTCCTTTGGTCTTTTTAAGTAAAAATTCTAATCCGTAAGCCCGCCCTTTTTGTTGAATCAAATCACTCTCAATATTGCTTGCCAATGACAAGGTCGTCCCGATTTTGTAATCCGTAATATGTTGCAAATCACGGTAATAACCACCTATGCTCATAAAAAATTTATTACCTATAATTTGATTAAATTCCAAACTATAAGCATCCGATTGTTGGGGTTTTAAATTGATGCTTGACGGCAGCCACAAATCGGTGGGTGTGGTTGTGGCTGCATCATTAATTAAATAATGTAAAAATTGATAAGTGCGGTCATAGCTGACTTTTACAGAGGTTTTATCAAAAACCTTCCAATTGACCGCAACATGAGGCGACCATTTATGATACGTTTTTGCCGCTTCATATTTACCGGCTTTAATCGTATCAATGGTTTCCCCAATATCGTTGTATTTTTCAAAATTACCGGGACCCATTTGTGCAAAATTGGATTGGCGGATGCCATAAGTAATACGCCAGCGATTATTAAATTTTACTTGATGTTGCAAATAAAAATCCATTTCCGCTGCTTGCCTGTCAGGATATTTAATATAACGGTCTTCCGCCCTGCTATTCTTGATTTTTCCGGGTTTAATGCTATGCCAATAAGCATCAATCCCAAAATTAAAATGATTGTTGCGGTTAAGATAATAGTCAAAATTTTGTTTAAAATTCGGACTTTCAATAGATAAGCCTATATCAAAATCATAATCATCATGATCAACATTGTCTTTAATGCTGATCAAATAATCATATTTACTGTAAATAACACCGGTTTTTCCCACTAATTTTTTATTAAAACGATGTTTGAAATAGATGCCTGCCAGAGAATTACCATAGTCCATCAAAAAATTGCTGTTTGGTTCGTAATGATCACGTCCGTTATAAGCGGAAATTTTAAGTTCCGAAGTTTCTGACAAGTCAAAATCCAGTTTTAAATTAACATCGTAAAAGCCGGCTTTTACATCTTTAACAGCATCAAGATTAAGTAAAGGCAACCAAAGATCGCCATAAGATTTTCGGCCTGATATTAAAAACGACGAATGATTTTTTCGTAACGGTCCTTCGGCATATAATTTGGAAGCAATGATGCCAACACCACCGCCAAAATGATAGGTAGATTTGTTTCCAGTTCTTGTATTTACCTCCAAAATAGAAGATAAGCGGTTACCGAATCGCACCGGTATGGAACTTTTATACAATTTTAAATCGTTAATGATATCCGGTGTAAAAACCGAGAAAAAACCTAAAATATGAGAAGGGTGATACACCGGCGCCCCGTCAAGCAAAATTAAATTCTGATCTTGACTCCCGCCGTGAACCGAAAAACCGGCACGCCCCTCTCCTACCGGTTTGACACCGGGTAAGATTTGAACCGCTTTCAAAACATCCAATTCGCCAAATAACATTGGGACGGCTTTTAGCGACTTCATTTTTAGTTTGGTTAAGCCTATAATTTTCTGCAAATTTTTTTTGGGAGTTTCTTTAACGGTGATAACCAGTTCATTTAAACGGTCTTTAACAGGTTGCAACTTAATTATGAGATATTTATTCTTTTGCAAATCAAGTTTCACCTCTTGTTTTTTATAGCCTAAATAACTGATAATCAATACATGTTCCCCTTTTGGCAAAGACATTTCAAAATAGCCGTTATCATCAGTTGAAGTGCCTTTATTTATATCATTTTTTAAATAAATATTGACCCCGGCTAAGCCTTGTTCTTTTTCATTTAAAATCACACCGCCAACTATCGAGGATGATTGTGACCAAATACTAAAACTAAAAAAAAGCATTAACAAACTTGTTAATTTTCTCATACAAATAAATTTTTACAGCTCAAAAATAAAAAAATATATTTGATGAACAAGCTATTAGCAAAAATATTATCTAAGAGAATCTGCTATAAAACCAATTAACTGCTAAAATGTCAGTTCTTTTAACAAATCTTTTACAAAAACATTAAAATTTTGCTAACAAAAGTCTTTTTATCATTATCTTAACATTAGTTGGCATAATTTTGTTGTAAACTTGCGTTGAAAAAACATTTTGATATGGAAAATATAAACGTAAACGAAATTAACGAACGTGTCCAGAAAGAAAGTGGCTTTGTCGATATACTTAAATTTGAAATCAATAAAGTCATCGTAGGACAAGATAAAATGATTGACCGCTTGCTCATCGGCTTATTGGGTAAAGGTCATATTTTGTTGGAAGGGGTTCCCGGATTGGCAAAAACCTTGGCGATTAACACTTTGGCTAAAGCCATCAATGCCAAGTTTAGCCGTATTCAATTTACCCCCGACTTATTACCGGCAGATGTTATCGGAACTTTGATTTACAATATGCAAGAAAACAAATTTGAAGTCAAAAAAGGACCGATTTTTGCCAATTTGGTTTTAGCAG
>JALVEJ010000031.1 GCA_027031025.1 Flavobacteriales bacterium
TGGGGCTGTAAACGTGTAACTTAGGTGTCCGGTTTGTTTTTGTTCTATAAGCTCTTTTATAACTGCATCATTCGAAGTATTATCCAAAATGATTACTTCAAACATGCTTTTTAGTTCGTTCGATGTTATTGCAAAGTTTTAAAACCAAAAAGCCACTTATTTTTGAGTGGTTTTTTTGGTTATTTTTAGTTTTTACTACACGTTTTTTTAAGATTAAACCACCACCAGCTACAAGCTGGCGGTAGCGGGGGAATTAGTTAACCACTTCTTCATAGCCTTCTAATAAAGTTAAATGTCCAACAGTATAAGGATAATTGATTAAATACTTATTACCTTTTAATTCAAACAGACTGTTTGTTTTAAATAATAAGACATGCATATATCCTGTAATTCTATTATTATTTTCACTAAATTCAATGAACATAGCTGGAAATGAAATATTTGCTTCAACATTATGAATAGTTACTCTTGAATTATTCAAAAAATATTTCTCAAAATCACACCCATAATGATTGTAAAAATAAAAATCAAATTTATATTTAATTGTTTTACTCTCCATAATCTATTTTATTACAGGTGTTATTTCTATTGATTCGTAAATAAAATTACTATTCAAAATATCCATTGATTCTTCGGGGACAGACAAAGCAGGAAACCCATCTAATTCACGAGTAAATCGAAGCAATGATTTATTCACTTTTAATTTCATATTATAAGATTTTGAAAATGTAGAATTATTCCACATTTCCAAACCCTCTTCCGACAACCAAAATTGTTTTTGTTTAAAGTCGCTTCCATTTCTAAACATTTTTGTTTCCAGTATCTCTGATATTTCTATATTATCTGTATTTCTCCAAACAGTAATATATTCAGCTTCTTCTATTCCTAATTCGCTAGTAGCTAATGGTAATGCAGCCATATCAATAACAAAAGCTCCTAGTATTCCTCGTAAATGCTCCTGTGAATGATAAGCAGCATACCTATATGCTCCATTTTCTGCGTGGCAAGACATACAGCCTATCCAAATCAAACCATCTGATCCTTCTTGCCCCCAAGTCCCTTGGTTTTCCGGATAAATAAAATGATATACAGGTGGTTCATTTGACCCAAAAATTTGCGTAGTAAACGTGTTACTTGTATACTGTTTAATTAAAACTTTGGGCGTATAAGTTATCTCAACAGTTTCTAATTGACCACCATTTATTTCATCATCCCCTTGTGTCGCATCCGGTTCCAAGTTTTCAACCGTCGGTCCATCAGGACTACGAGTTCCATCTTCATTTAATCGCCCTTCTTCCAACCCTTCCAATTCAACAAAAGAAATCACTTTATTTCCACTAAAACTATAAGGCGTATACCAAGGGTACTTTTTAGTCAGCGGGTCAATACTTCGGCAAGCTCAGCACACCGCAGCAAAGAATCTACCTACAAAACAATCGTACTTATTATTATTTCAACAAACTAATTCTCTTCCTGCAACATATCTTTATATTTGTCCATCAATCCTTCAAATTCCTTCATTTTGTCGTCGGCAAATTGGTTATCATTGTTTTTGGTTGCCATTTTTAAAACTTCTCTAAACAGCAGGAAGTTGCGTTCAATATCATCAAAATTGGCATATTTTTCACGCAAAGGCAAATCGGCATAATAGTCAAGATATTCTTTAAAGCGTTTGGTCAGTGTATTTGCCAACCGGCGGGCTTTATCGCGCTTGCCAAGTTGGTAATACAAATCGATATAATCTAATAATGATGAATAATACCCAAAAGCTTCTACCGGCATTTTGTCGATTGACAAATCCAAGATTTCTTCGGCTTTTTGTTTTTTGCCTTCTACAAACAGCGAATCCGCCAAACGATACAGATTATTACGATAGGTCAATGAATTACGACGTGTCTCAGGGTCGAGATAAATGCTTTTGTTCATATTGCCCCAATCCCATTTTTTAACGTTGGCATACATCGTATCGGTATCAATACGTCCAAAGTCAATACCTTTATAAGGGGTATAAATTGGGACTAATTTATAGGTCAAGCCGTCGAGTTGTAAATAATTTTTGGCATACAAATAATCTTCATCTTTAAAACTACCACCGGTAAAATAAATAGGACGTTTCCAATCGTTGTTTGCCAATTGGTCAAGCATTGCCAAATTAGCTTTGTAAATACCATTTTCACCGACATCCAAAATGATTTCTTTTAAAATTTTAGCCGAATCTTTGGGCGAAACGATACCGTATTTCAAGACATTTTCTTTATTAACCGGCACACGGATATATCGTGACGGATACAAATACATGGTTTGACCGTTCTCTTCATTAACCGCTGTAAATTTTTCACTTAATGCCAGTTTGAGAAAATCTTTGATATCTAAGGTGTCTTTAACAAAATTAGGATACAAGGCATCTCGAGTACCATACACATATTTTTTATGCGGTATTTTTATTTTCATAGGATCTGCTTTATACACTTTGCGCTTGGCTTGATCGATATACCAATCGGTATTGAGCAAACTCGTGTTTATCAATCGCATATCGGTGCGAATGCCCTCTACATCGCGAGCATACCAAAGCGGGAATGTATCATTGTCACCAATAGTATAAAGTATGGCATTTTTTTGACACGAATTAAGATAAGACTTGGCGTTGTTCAGTGCCGAATATTTTTGTGACCGGTCGTGGTCATCCCAATTTTGACTAGCCATTAAAACCGGCGCTGCCAATAAACTCAACAGCACAACGAATATAGCAACCGGTTTGGGTGCGACATATTTTTTCAGATAGTCGTACAAAGCAAACACCCCAATACCGAGCCAAAGGGCAAAGAAATAAAATGACCCGACTACGGCATAGTCGCGTTCGCGCGGTTCAAAAGGACGGACATTGGTGTAAAAAACAATCGCCAAACCGGTCATCAAAAAAGCTATCAAAATCACATAAAAACTTTTCCAATCTTTGGACGAATGGTATAGGATTCCTAAGAATGCCAATAAAAACGGTAAAAAGAAATAGGTATTCCTTGCCTTGTTGTTTTTATAATCCGACGGCAGATTGTCTTGCGGTCCCAAGTGCATTTCGTCAATAAATTTGATACCGCTTAACCAATTGCCGTGGTTATCCAATCGCCCTTGTTCATCATCTTGCCGCCCGACAAAATTCCACATCAGATACCGCCAATACATATAACCGAATTGGTAGCTGAACATAAATTTCATGTTTTCAAAAAAAGTCGGTTTACGTGTACTTTTGGGTGGAATGCCGGCAATCATTTTATAATTATCGGCGCTGGCGGCATCCCACATACGCGGCAAAATACCCCAATGTTTATGTGTGAAATTTTGTTTGGCTTTTTTGTAATTGTTGACAATCACATATTTACCGGCTTTTTTGTCTTGTTCGTATTTGGGCTTGTCGTCAACATAAGGTTCTTCTTCATCCAAACCATGATAGTAAGCAGAATAATAAGGTCCGTAAAACAAATGCGTTTCACCGTATTGCTCACGATTATAGTATGCCAACAATTCACGGGCATTGGTAGGGGCATTTTCATTGATTACCGTATTGGCATTGGCGCGAATCGGTAGCATAATCCAAGTGGAAAAGCCCATCAAAATAAACATTGTCGATAGGGTTATGGCTTCTAAAAGCCGGTTGTTTTGACGATGTGCTTTTTTTAAGAAATAATAAAACAACCAAATAGTGAATAATCCGGCAATTGCTGTGCCGGTATTGAAAGGCAAGCCGAACGTATTGGTAAACGTAATTTCAAAGAAACTGAAAAACTTCATGGTCCAAGGTAGCAGCATTTTAAAAATCACAATCAAAATGCCAAAGACAGCGATATTGGCCATAATGAATGACTTCGGCGTAATTTTTTCAGTGGTTTTAAAATAATACAACAAGCCGATAGCCGGAATCACCAACAGGACCATAAAATGCACCCCGAATGACAAACCGATAACAAATGCCATCAAAATCAACCAACGGTTGCCGCGCGGTTTGTCTAAACTATCAACCCATTTAAGCCCGAGCCAAAATAAGGCGGACATCATAAACATGGCAGCGGCATAGACTTCGGCCTCTACTGCCGAAAACCAAAACGAATCGGAAAAGGCAAATGCTAAAGAACCGACTGTGGCGCTTCCCAAAACAATGATTTGTTCGGCGACAGTTAATTCACTTTTACGTAAAATGTATTTAATAAGAATATGACTAATCGTCCAATACAAAAACAATACGGTTAAAGCACTAAAAATTGCCGACATCATATTGACCATATAAGCAATTTTTGCAGGTGAGCTTGCAAACATAGCAAAGAAAGCGCCGAGCATTTGGAACAAAGGTGCTCCCGGCGGATGCCCGACTTGCAATTTGGTAGATGTAGAGATGAATTCCCCGCAATCCCAAAAACTAACTGTCGGCTCCAAAGTGGAGATGTATGTAAACAAACTGATGAAAAAGACCAATAAACTTAAGATGATTTCAAGTTTTTTATACGATAATTGCTTCATATGATTATATCTATTGTTTGACAAATTTGTAATAAAAACAAAAATAACAATAAAAATTAGCCATTAAAGGAATTTTATCAAATTTATAAAAAATTTAATATTTTATTAGGATATGTAGTAAATTGAAGCGTGTCGAATGCTTTCCGGTCTGCTTTTCAAAAATTTTACGCATATTTTTTTACATTGCGTTTTTTTTATATATTTGTCCCATAAAAACTAAGTGAAATGACCTTATTTATTGCAAAATTTTGGTGGCGTTTAACCTGTTCCATAACCGGATAAGGAAGCTGCTGTTTTGCATAATAATATATTCAAAGAGCTTGCCGAATCCGGCAAGCTTTTTTGTTTATTAGCTAGTATAAAGTAAATAAAAAATGATAAAAAAATAAATATTACCGGTCACTTCGATACAATCCCGTCCCGACTTTCGTCGGGATCGGGATCACTCAGTGACCTATTCCTCAATTCATCAGATTATACGCAGAAATATGTGCCAAGTACAAGTAAATATCAAAGCGAAAAATAATCTATGAAGTACAAAAAATCATCAATTCCTCAAAAAATATGAAATACCAAACCAAAATCATCGAAAAACCTGCCGATTTAATCACACCTGTAGGCGTGTACCTTCGGATACGAGACAAGTTTCCTGAAAGTTTATTGCTCGAAAGTTCCGATTACAACAGCGATAAAAATAGTTTTACCTATATAGTTGCCGGACGTCTGGAACAGTTTATGGTAAAAACCAACACGTTGATAATCAACGATAAACAACTTGAAATTG
>JALVEJ010000032.1 GCA_027031025.1 Flavobacteriales bacterium
AACCAACGGCAAAGTAAAGTAAAACCAACGGTAATGAAAATCTATCTGACTATATATTGCATTTTTTCCTCATGCAACTTGTGTTTGTACGGTAGCCTTCTAAAGGGGGACATACACGACTTACAACCGCAGCATTCAATTAGAAGACTATTGAATGTTTGTTGATAGTAGATTTTATGGAGTTTTGTTACTGTTCAATTACACATCATAAACCGCTTATAATCAAATAGTTATAAACTTAATCAAAACAAATTTATAACTAAACTATGCCTGTCGTGCATATATGTCGTGTATGTATGTCCCGTATGTACCACGCTGGCGGGGTCAAATTTGCCACCCGGTAGTCCGGTTACTTCCGGAAGTTAAAGCAAATTTGGGGGTGGAAAAAAACTAAATAAAAACCAGGAGCCTAAGTTTATACGTTTTTCCAAAAACTTGCGCCAATAACAAATTATCGAAAAGCGTCAAATGGGGACAAACTCTAACTGCGCCCCAGTAATACATCCAAAATCCGCTCAGGCATAAAGATATTAAGACTACGCTTATACCCCTTTGTCCGGTAAAGCCCTGCCACTCCTTGTCACCCATCGCTCCCTAAATTGCGTCATAAACCCAGTAAATCAGCTTGCCTTAGGAAAAAATATGGAAAAAACTCGGAAAAGGACTGATATATATGGGATGACATGAGAAAGTTATGGTATATTTGAAAATCAGAATCGGATAAAATACAGATATTATTTGGATATTTTACAAAATCCATATATATTTGTATTCAGATAAAATACGGATAACAAATGGATAAACACATCGACAAATTGACCTTTGATTTTCAAACCAACCAGAAAATCTTAAAACTCATTTCCCAAATTGATTTGTACAAGGGCAAATGGAATATTATTGAGAGACAAGAGAATATTTACCTAAAAGAATTAAGAAAAATTGCTACTATCGAGAGTATTGGCTCTTCAACTCGAATTGAAGGCGGAACTTTGACTGACAAAGAAATACAAGAACTTCTGAATGATGTTAAAATCACAAAACTTAAAACAAGAGATCAGCAGGAAGTCATTGGATATTATGATACCTTGGAAATTATTTATGAGAATTATGATAACATTCGCTTATCCGAAAACTATCTCAAGCAACTACATCAATATCTATTAAGATACAGTAATAAAGACACACGACACCGCGGAAAATACAAATCACTTTCTAATAAAGTGGTTGCAAATTACCCTGGCGGAATACAAAAAGTTATCTTCAATACAACAGAAGTTCATTTAGTTCAAAATGAAATGGAAGAGTTAATTACTTGGACGAACCATCAATTTGAAAAAGGGGAAATACATCCTTTAATCATTATTGCCAATTTCATCTATGAGTTTTTATCAATCCATCCTTTTCAAGATGGAAACGGCAGGCTTTCTAGATTATTAACAACGCTTTTGTTACTACAGAAAGACTATATATTCATTCAATATGTGTCCTTTGAAAACTTGATAGAAAAAACCAAAAAGGAGTATTATCAAGCATTAATGGAAGGGCAAAAGAATCGAAACAAAGAAAATGAAAATATATCAAAATGGATTTTGTATTTTCTCGACAAATTAAATGTGCTAACTCAAAGACTTGATGCCAAATATAATGTTTTTAAGTCAACAGGTGGATATTTGAACGAAAGACAAAAGAAGATAAAAGAATATCTTGCAAAAAATCAGCCTTTAAAAATATCAGATATCGCAAAAAAATTTAAAAATATGAATGTTCATACATTAAAGAAGGATTTGCAGTATATGAAAAAAGAACAAATAATCCAAAGTATTGGTGTAGGAAAAGGAACTGTTTATTTGATTGAAAAAGAAAAATGATAACTCCACAATCTCTCTTCAAATCACATCATGAAATTAACGGTACAATGATGTAACTGCTTCAAAAAGTCATCTTTGCCAAGATTTAAGCAAAGAACCAAATTTTGACTTAGATTTAATATTCCCTCCGAAAGCCAAAGCATATCAACTTGTAGCTTGCGCAAAAAACATAACGCTGCCGGCTTGCAATGTAAAGCTATGCATCAGATGCCGGGTAAGCACTCCTTGATTTCGCTTCATAAGCGTAGTGAATGAGCTCGTCATAGGAAAAACATAGGAAAAACTTGAAAAAGCATGGCTTTTTATATACATTTGTGCGGATATATGAAAACCTTTTGAAAATCACATAAACAGTAGAAGTCCAAGGATTTCTGAAAAGAAATAAAATGACAAGTATAAACCAAAGAGCAGAATTACAAGCCAAAATATGGAAAATAGCCAACGATGTACGGGGCTCTGTGGATGGATGGGATTTTAAACATTTTGTGTTGGGCACCCTGTTCTATCGCTTTATTAGTGAAAATTTTACCAATTATATCGAAGGAGGGGATGATAGTATCGACTACGCTTCTATGCCGGATGATGTGATTACACCCGAAATAAAAGAGGATGCCATTAAAACAAAAGGGTATTTTATTTACCCTAGCCAGCTTTTTGTGAATATTGCCAAAACAGCCCATACCAACCCCAACTTGAATACCGATTTAGCAGCTATTTTTACCGCTATTGAAAGTTCGGCTAATGGCTATCCGTCAGAGCCGGATATTAAAGGTTTGTTTGCTGATTTTGATACCACTAGTACCCGATTAGGGAATACCGTTGAAAATAAAAACAAGCGACTTGCGGCAGTGATTAAAGGTGTCGAAGAGTTGAATTTTGGAAATTTTGAAGACAATGAAATTGACCTTTTTGGGGATGCCTATGAATTTCTTATTTCCAATTATGCGGCCAATGCCGGTAAGTCCGGTGGGGAGTTTTTTACGCCACAACACGTTTCTAAGCTTATCGCTCAGTTAGCGATGCACAAACAGACTTCCGTAAATAAAATTTATGACCCGGCTGCCGGCTCCGGCTCGCTCTTACTACAAGCCAAAAAGCATTTTGATAATCACATTATTGAAGAAGGTTTTTTTGGGCAAGAAATAAATCATACGACCTACAACTTGGCTCGTATGAATATGTTTTTGCACAATATCAATTACGACAAATTTAACATTGTCTTGGGAGATACGCTGATCAATCCGGCGTTGGGAAACGACAAGCCATTTGATGCTATTGTCTCTAATCCGCCCTATTCCATCAAATGGGTTGGAAACGCTGATCCCACGTTGATTAATGATGACCGTTTTGCGCCGGCGGGTGTGTTGCCCCCCAAGTCTAAAGCGGATTTTGCTTTTGTGCTTCATGCACTGAGCTACCTTTCGGCAAAAGGCAGAGCCGCCATTGTGTGTTTTCCGGGTATCTTTTATCGTGGTGGTGCAGAGCAAAAAATCCGTAAATATTTGGTGGAAAACAATTTTGTGGAAACCATCATCTCGCTGGCTCCTAATCTCTTTTTTGGAACGTCCATTGCGGTCAATATCTTGGTGCTTTCCAAACATAAAACAGATAATAAAATCCAATTTATTGATGCCAGTGGAGAGCAATTTTTCAAGAAAGCAACCAATAATAATCTTTTAACCGATGAGCATATCTCTAAAATCATAGGCATTTTTGACAAAAAAGAAGATGTCGAATATGTAGCCATTTCGGTTGATACGGAGACCATTGCTGAAAATGATTTCAATCTTTCCGTAAGCTCCTATGTGGAAGCGGAAGATACCCGGGAAAAAATCGACATTGTAGAACTAAATAAGGAACTAGCTGTGACTGTCGCTAAAATTGATAAACTTAGGAAGGATATTGATGAAATTGTGAAAACTATTGAACTTGGGGATAATTGATAAATAATAATCGAAAATGGATAATATGAACTTTATGGAGAAAATGGAGAAATTGTTGGAGGGACAGACGGTGGTGTGGAGGAAGTTGGGGGATGTTGTTAGTATAGTTACAGCACCTACAAAAGTAAAAAAAAATAAGTATAATAATACTGGTAAAATTCCAATTATTGATCAAGGAATAAAATTTATTGCTGGTTATACAGATGAAAATTTGGAACCTGTTAGGTCAGGCAAATATATTGTTTTTGGTGATCATTCTGAGCATATAAAATATGTTGATTTTCCGTTTATTCAAGGGGCAGACGGTTTGAAAATTTTAAAAACAAAATCTGATAATACAAAATATATTTATTACGCTTTTCAAAACTTCTATCAAAAAGAGCTAAATTATAAACGTCATTGGTCATCCGCTAAGGAGACCCCCATCCCCCTCCCCCCGCTCCCCGTGCAAGAAGAAATAGTCCGCATCTTAGACAGTTTTACAGAGCTTACAGCAGAGCTTACAGCAGAGCTTACAGCGCGAAAAAAACAATATAGCTATTATCGGGATTTTTTGTTGCGGTTTGAGGAGGGGGATGTGGAGTGGAAAGCTTTGGGGGATCCAAGTATTGGAAAGTTTATTAGAGGTAGTGGGCTACAGAAAAAAGACTTTACAGAAGATGGAGTTGGGTGTATCCATTACGGTCAAATCTATACACATTACGGAACATATGCAAATACTACAAAATCATTTGTCTCGGAAGAATTTGCAAAGAAAGCTCGTATGGCAAAGCATGGAGATTTGGTTATTGCGACAACAGGGGAAAATGATGAAGAGTTATGCAAGGCAGTTGTTTGGTTAGGTGATAAAGATGTCGCAGTAAGTAGCGATGCATGTTATTATACTCATAATTTGGAACCCAGATATGTTGCTTACTTTTTTCAAACTGAAAGTTTTCACAAGCAAAAAAGACCTTTTATAACTGGGACTAAGGTTAGACGGGTAAATGCTGATAAATTGGCAAAAATAAAAATCCCCATCCCGCCCCTAGAAAAACAAAAGGAGATAGTGGAGATTCTTGACAAATTTGATGCTTTAACTAATTCTATCTCGGAAGGATTGCCACATGAGATAGAGTTGCGGGAGAAGCAATATGAGTATTATCGGGAGATGTTGTTGACTTTTCGTTGATTAACCACTAAATACACGACTTGTACATTTAAACCACGAAAAACACGAAAGACACGAAAGACACGACTTGTACATTTGAACCACGAAATGCACGAAAGACACGATTGATTAACCACGAAATACACGAAAGACACGAAAAAAGCGTAAATTTACCACTTGAGTCACGGTTAACCACGAAATATAGGATTAATTAACCACGAAATACACGAAACACACGAAAAAAAACTTTCGTGCTTTTCGTGCCGTTCGTGGTTAAAAGAAAAACCTTTCGTGCTTTTCGTGCCGTT
>JALVEJ010000033.1 GCA_027031025.1 Flavobacteriales bacterium
TTATAGAAAATTTATGACGTTAAAAATCATAAACCCCGAAGGGGTGAAATAATTTGAAAATAAAATAGCCATGATTACATGGTTTTGAACCTGATTTATTATTACCCATACAAAACAACATAGAGCCTTGTTTTTTTGTCTAATAAATAGTTGTTTTTGATATTAAATCTCCGGTTATCACTTTATAACCCTAAAATTTATTCATTATGAATCTAAAAACTTTTTTAAGTCTATTTTTTCTTCTTATAATGATTCAAGTACAAGGGCAAACCAAGCCGGTAACCGGAGATTGGATTTTAACCTTGATTAAAACCGCTCAAAAAACAGACCAACCTTTTATCATCAACCGGTTTGAAGCAGATAGTTCCGTAACAATATACGGCACCAAAATAGCAACTTGGACACAAAAAAATAAAACTATTGATTTTAAATCCGAACGGTTTAAAATATACAACGGCAGTTTTGATATTTTAAAGCAAACATCCGGTCAGTTAGTGCTAAAAGGCAGTAAAGCTACACTATATTTTAAACGGGCTTATGATCCGAAACAAAACAATCCGGTCTATCAAAACTTAATCGGCACTTGGCTGATGCACGGCACAACGCCTACTTATGTCAGGTTTGAGAATGATGGTCAGTTTATAATGCTGAATGCGGAAGAAAATACTGAAGTTATCACCAAAGGCAATTGGCTATTTCTACCTGATGATAAAGCTTTTGTGATTTTAGCTGATGTTGATATATTAAGACGAAAAAATACCATTTTGCAGATTAATAAAGACTATATGGAAGTGATGAACAACGGCATCCAATATCAACTTGAAAAACAACCGGAAGTGTTAGCCGTCAAACATTTGCAAATGAAAGAAGAAAGACTGACCGAACCCACAAAGGGGCAGCCCGGCTTACCATGGACTGATGATGATATTTGGATATTTTTAGCCAAACTAAAAAACTTGCATTATAAATATTCGGTCTACCATCCGGATGTTAAAGTTTTTTCTGAAAATGATATTTCCGTTGATATAGTTCTTAATCCGGAAAAACAAAGCATCAAATTTGTTAGTTATAAAGAAATAAATGAAGAACGTGTGCCATTTATCACCAGAACCAAAGGACCTTTAATGGAGTCGTGCAATCGCTTTTTTCCACAAAAAGATTTAGACAGCTATAGTGTTATTGATAAAAAACGTCCTTGGAAATTGGGAGACAAAACTTATGAATGTACCATTGTCAACGGTGTGATTGGTGATGAGCAATATCAATACTGGATGATAAACCGTATGCCCGGAGTTTTTGCCAAAGTTATATACGAAAAACCCAACGATGACGATAAACCGGCATATATCAAATATGAACTGGATTCTATCAAAATGAATTAAACATAAAAAAGGCCTACTAGGTTTTTAAAACCTAGTAGGTCTGCTATTAAAAAGAAAAGAAATGAAAAACATCTTTATCTTTTTAAGCTTATTGTTTTTAGGACAAACACAAGCACAACAAAAAATCAATCAAGATAATTTGCAAGACGTATTCAGTGCTTATATGGACTATTTCAAAGAATATGAGCCTTTGGCACCTGAGCCTGTTCGTAGAGCAAAATTTAACAAGATTGTAAACAAACAAAATCCGAATTTATCACAAGCCGATAGAGAAAAAGCTTTTAAAATAGTTGATGCTTATATACGGGCAGACAAAGGCTTGGATATGGATTATAAAATTTCTGACCAAGACAAACAACTCATTAAAGACCTGTTTGCCGATGCCGAAAAACAAAAAGAACAAGGTATACAAGCCATGATGGGTGAAGTTTCACGTTTTCAAAATATGTCATATAGCGAATTTAAAAATTTTATCACTCAAAACGGACAATTGCCTTTAAAAGAAATAGAGATTAAGAAAGCATATAATCAAATGCACAAAAATGACGGTAAAGCAATAAGCATTACAGCCGCCGACGAACAAAAATCCAAGCAACTCAATCAAATAGAAGCCCTTGATATTTTACGCGAACCCGGTAAGCACAGTTTTAGCGAATTTAAAGCCGCTATGAAGGTGCTAAAACCCGACATTTCCGATGAAGAAATCAAAGAATATTGGAAAAAAATCAATAAAAAATAATATTATAAGTTGGGAATAAGCCGAAAAACCAACTTAAAAAAAAGGAGTAGGCATTATGTTTAATTAAAATTTATGATTATGAAAAAAGGATTGTTATTAACATTGTTTGCCTTGTTCTCAATGACAAGAATAAGTGCGCAAACCTCCCTGGGAGGGGGTCTGCTTTTAGGCTCTTACACTACAGCAGTGGAAGTTAAAGCGGATTTTGGGGTTTCCGAACAAATTTCTATTTCCCCATCTATTGATTATTATCTGGTGGATAGTTCTTTTGGGTCAAATGTGACCATGTATTTATTAGGTGTAGATGGTCATTATAATTTAGGTGATGCGGAATCTTTTAATTACTACCCCTTATTAGGTTTAAACTATTTTTCGGTTTCATTTAGTGGTGAAGGTTACAATTTTTCATATGGTTCGGGGGTAGGACTTACTGTTGGTGGTGGAGGCACCTATGCGCTTTCCGAAAGTTTAAAATTATATGGAGAGCTTAAATACATTAGATCCGGTGTTAGTTTTTCAGCCGGTGTTATGTTTTCTTTATAAGCTTGCAGAAAGTATAAATTTTAAAAGCCGCTAATTTTTATTAAAGCGGCTTTTATTTTTGTATAACATTTATCAAGATTTTAAGCATTCTGCAAATGCCTCATATCTGTAACCCTTTTGTATCAAATACCGGGCAATTTTTTGGTTGGTTTGAGAAGTATTAGGTCCCGGTAAGTGCTTTTTTTTCTTGGCAATTAACTCTTTAATCGTTTGTTGATAGTCGTTTTCGTCTATTTCATTTAAGGCGGATTGAATCAAATTTTGATGTATCCGATGCTGTTTTAAACCGTTGATTATCTTCTGTTTACCCCATTTGTTTTGATAAAATTTGCCTCGCACGTAAGCTCGGGCAAAACGCTCTTCATTTAAAAAACCTTCTTGAATTAAAAACAACATTATGGCATCGATAGCATCAGGAATCATCCCCATTTCACGCAGTTTTTTCTCAACTTGATAATGCGAACGCTCTTGATAAGCACAATACCGCGCCATTTTTTGTTTGACTTCATCAATGCTGTAATAAGTCATTTTCGTCCAATTTTACGATAAGTTACCACTTCAAAATCATAATCATTCTTTTCTCCTTTCTTAAATTGTTGTTTATCAATTACTTCCCATTGATTCCAATCTATTTCCGGCATAAATGTGTCGGCTTTTCCTTCATAATCAACATGCGTGATAATCAATTTATCAGCCAAACCCAAACTTTGCCGGTAAATGCTAGCCCCACCAATGACAAAAATTTCTTTGCCCGTTAAGGCAGCTTGTTTGATGGCTTGTTCTAAGTTTTTTACGGGGCAAACGTTATAAGCCGTGATATTTTCAGGTTTTGAAGTAATCACAAAATTCAATCTGTTGGGAAGCGCTTTACCAATACTTTCAAAAGTCTTTCGTCCCATTATAACCGGATGCCCTGAGGTTAATTTTTTAAAATTTTTCAAATCATCGGACAAATGCCAAGGCATCGTGCCGTTTAAACCGATTTGATTCTGACGTCCCATGGCTACAATGATGCTGATATTTTGTTTTATTGATTGATGCATACATTCTAAAATTTTGATACTATGGCAAATTTAGTGATTATTGAGAAAATGAGGATGTATTGTGCTTCGTATAATAAACCGTTGTTTAATGATTGTTTTGGCTTTCATACAATATTCTGCTTTTTAATTTGAGGAAGTGAGGATTTAAAAAGTAGTCGCTGTTCCGACCCCGACTTTCGTCGGGGGGATTGTGACATAGGAACAAAATTGTATCGATGTGACCGGATTTTGATTTCAGATGTCAGATTTTCGATGTTAGATTTTCGATTTGGTTGCTGAGTGATTTTGGGACGTTAGGAGCAAAATTTTACCGAAGTAAACCATTAAGGCATTAAGAAGATTAAGTTTTTTTCTTTTGTGTTCTTATGTGTCTTATGTGGTTTTATTCATTTCAGATTCACTTACTGAGTGCCACTTGTTAATTTTCGATTATTCATTCTCAATTAATCCTTCCTTCTAGCTTTTTACGATTTTATCAAATATCTGCTAAATATTTGCATATTTTCAATAAAAAAGGGCTTATTAGCTTTCTAAAATAATTTATTCGCAATTTACAAAATACTTTCAACAAAAACCTATATCTTAGCTCGTAATTTTGTCGATTTTTTTGTTTTTTTTGGTAATAACAAGAATGCAATTAAAAATAGAAAATAAACAACCTAAGATATGAAACGAAAAATTTTGTTATGGATGACTTTGTTCGTTCCGGCGTTAAATTTTGCTCAAGAAACAGCAGAAAAAGGAATTGATCAACGCATTGAAGAAATGTTTAAACCCGTCTCCGATTTTTGGTGGGATTTGGTGTTTTCTTCCATCAATGTTGTCGGTTACAAAATTCCTATCGTATTGATTTTATTGATATTAGGGGCAGCATATTTTACGTTTTATTTTAGACTTCCACAATTCAAATTGTTTAAAACAGCCATAAAAGTGGTTGCCGGCAAATATGATGACATCGATCATCACGATTCTTACAAACCTGCGGATGACCCTTTAGTTGAGCCACATGAAGATATTCCCGAAACCATCAAAATAGAAGGTGCGCATCATGGTGAAGTATCACATTTTCAAGCCTTGTCAGCGGCTTTGTCCGCAACAGTAGGACTTGGAAATATTGCCGGTGTAGCAGTAGCTATTGCCATTGGTGGTCCGGGCGCTACTTTTTGGATGATTCTTGCCGGATTACTGGGCATGGCTTCCAAATTTACCGAATGTACACTTGGCGTCAAATACCGGGATATTGGTGAAGATGGCACTGTTTACGGTGGTCCGATGTATTACCTGAAAAAAGGTTTTGCAGAAATGGGCAAAGGAACTTTCGGAAAATTTTTGGCAGTATTTTTCGCCATTATGGTCGTCGGTGGATCATTTGGCGGTGGCAATATGTTTCAAGCCAATCAAGCCGCGGCGCAGTTTAAAAAATTGTTTGATATTACACATCCCAATGCCGGTTCGTATTTTGGAATTGTTCTGGCTATCATTGTAGGAATTGTAATTATAGGTGGCATTAAACGAATTGGTAAAGTGGCGGAAAAAATTGTGCCGTTTATGGCTGTCATGTATGTGGGGGCGGCTTTACTTATTATTTTTTTAAACTTGGGTTTGGTTCCTGAGGCTTTCAAACTTATTGTTACCCAAGCCTTTACGCCGGCAGCTGGTTTAGGAGGCTTTATGGGCGTATTGATTCAAGGTTTTAGAAGGGGAACTTTCTCTAATGAAGCCGGTGTCGGGTCGGCGGCTATAGCCCACTCAGCCGTTAAAACCAAATATCCTGCCAGCGAAGGCATCGTTGCACTTCTTGAACCTTTTATTGACACTGTTGTCATTTGCACTATGACAGCTTTGGTATTGATTATCACTAACTTAAAATATGGTTTGTTCAATTACGGCGACGCCTCGCTAGACGGTAAAGGGGTTGAATTAACCGCAACGGCTTTTGATTCGGTTATTCCGCATTTTTCCATTATTCTGACCATTGCTGTTATTTTGTTTGCTTTTTCCACCATGTTATCTTGGTCTTATTACGGACTGCAAGGTTGGAAGTTTGTATTCGGTCGTAGCAAAACTGCCGATTTGGTCTATAAATTTTTATTCTTATTTTTCGTTTTTGTCGGTTCGTCTGTCAAATTGGGTTCCGTTCTCAATTTCTCAGACGCTATGATTTTTGCTATGGTCTTTCCCAATGTGATTGGACTGTTCTTTTTGGCGCCCAAAGTCAAGACGGAATTGCGTAGATATCTGAAAGCTATTAAGAAGAATAAGTGAGTTATGTAGTGGAAAACGATATAGTAAAAAAAGTATCAAATACTAACATCGGTCCCTTCGGTAAGATTTTGTTCCTACGTCACAAAATCACTCAGTGACCTGCCTTTGAAGCAGCGTTAAAGGTGGCTGAGTGTTCTGAGCGCAGCGAAGAATGTACCGAAACCACTGGTCATCAAATAACAAATAACCCATAATGAAATGATACCAATACGCCTTTTGCCCTATTTTAACCGTTCACAGCGCAGAGGTATTTTGTTACTACTTAGTTTCATTTTTTTAGGTCAAATCGCCATTTGGCAATCAGGAAAGCTAAAAACATATCCAATACAAACAAGTAATATCCCCTCGGAATTACAACAACAATATGATTCATTAAAAAAAATTGCCTTACAACAACAAAAACTAAAGATTTACCCCTTCAATCCCAACTATTTATCCGACTACAAAGGCTATGTTTTGGGCTTAACGCCGGAACAAATCGATAAGGTAATAAATTTTAGAAAATCCGGAAAATATTTCCGGTCCAAACAAGAATTTAAACAAGTTGCAGATTTGTCTGATTCGTTGTTTCAAATATTGGTGCCATATATCAAAATTCCGGATTTTAAATTTAAAAACAATTCCTTTCAAAACAAACATAAATCGTTGACAACCAACGATATTAATATGGCAACAGCCAAAGATTTTCAAAGCGTTTACGGGGTTGGACCGATATTGTCCAAGCGTATTGTAAAATACCGAAATCTTATCGGTGGATTTAAAAACATGGCACAACTAAACAAAGTTTATGGTTTAGAACCGGAAGTGGTAGCCAGAATCAAGCAAAAGTTCGTCATCAAATCAATACCGCAAACCCAAAACACTATCATAGTCAAAAAACCTATCAATATTGCAACCGAAGAAGATTTTCAAAAAGTATATGGCATTGGTAAAAAATTAGCTCGACGTATTGTCAATTACCGGCAATCACTCGGCGGATTTAGCGCCAAAGAACAATTAAATGATGTCTATGGACTATCTTCCGAAGCAATTGAAGAACTTTGGAAAAATTTTAAAATTGCAAATCCGGCAAAAATTCGCTTAAAAATTAATTTGAATGATGCCAATATCAAAGAACTGGCAAAAAATCCGTATATTTCATACCAATTGGCAAAAAAAATCGTTACGTATAGAACTTTAAACGGTGCTTTTCATACCTTTGACGAATTATTAAAAGTGCCGGATTATCCGGTTGACAAACACAAACGAATTAAGCTATATTTAAAACTATAAAATAATGATGAACTTTGAATTAAACGAAGAGCAAAAACATATTGCCCAAGCAGTCAGAGATTTTAACAAACAATATGTGGCGCCTTATTATATGGAGTGGGACGAACAACAAATTTTTCCGGTTGATTTGTTTCACAAATTGGGTGAATTGGGATTTATGGGTATCGTCATACCCGAAAAATATGGCGGTTCTGGTTTGTCGTATCAAGATTATGTCACTATTATTGACGAATTATCACAACAAGATCCGTCCATAGGCTTATCGGTTGCTGCCCATAACTCGTTGTGTACCAATCATATTTATGAATTTGGAAACGAAGAACAACGCATGCGTTGGCTGCCAAAGCTGGCATCAGGCGAATGGATTGGTGCCTGGGGTTTGACCGAACACAATACCGGATCGGATGCCGGAAGTATGAGTACAACAGCTGTTGAAAATGGTGATTATTATGTGTTAAACGGCGCCAAAAATTTTATCACACATGGCATCAGCGGTAATGTCGCCGTGGTATTAGCACGAACCGGCAAAAAAGGCGCTCGACGCAATGCTACGGCATTTGTAGTAGAGCGTGGCACGCCCGGATTTTATGCCGGCAAAAAAGAAAATAAACTGGGTATGCGTGCCAGTGAAACTGCCGAAATGATTTTTGATAATTGCCGTGTCCCCAAAGAAAATATTTTAGGAGAAGTCGGAGAGGGGTTTGTGCAAGCCCTAAAAATATTGGATGGCGGACGTATTTCAATCGGATCTAACGCCTTGGGAATAGCTAAAGGCGCTTATAAAGCCGCTTTAAAATATTCAAAAGAACGGGAACAATTTGGAAAACCTATCAGTCAGTTTCAAGCCATAGCGTTTAAATTGGCGGATATGGCTACTGAAATTGAAGCTGCGGAATTGTTGATTCGTAAAGCAGCTTACCTAAAAGACACTAAACAAAACCTGACCAAACTCGGTGCAATGGCCAAAATGTATGCCTCGGAAGTCAGTGTAAAAGTTTCAACGGAAGCCGTACAAATACACGGTGGCTATGGATATACAAAAGATTTTCCGGTTGAAAAGTTTTATCGCGACAGTAAACTGACTACAATTGGAGAAGGCACGACAGAGATACAAAAACTGGTTATTTCCAGACAAATTTTAAAATAGATGATTGATTACCGCATACGACCGGCAACCGAGCAAGATTTTGAAGCCATTTTGGGTTTGATAAAAGAACTGGCACTGTTTGAAAAAGCCCCTGAAAAAGTTATCAATACCGTACCACAAATGAAAGCCGAACAAGATTTGTTTGACGCTTTGGTTGCCGAAAAATCCGATGGCGAAATTATCGGTTTTGCGTTGTATTATTTTGTATATTACACTTGGGTAGGCAAGTCGCTTTACCTGGATGATTTGTATGTCAAAGAGGCTTATCGCGGACAAAAAATCGGGTCAAAACTACTCGATAAAGTCATAGAAACAGGAAAACAAAACAACTGCAAACGTATCCGTTGGCAGGTTTTGAATTGGAACAAACCCGCCATTGAATTTTATAAAAAACTAGGTGCCGATATAGACGACGAATGGCTAAATTGTGACTTGGAATAAATTTTTGGTTCCTCTATTTATTTAATCATGTCGGTTTCAAAACATCATCGATCATTATAAAAAATGATAAAAAATAACCGACAAAACATATTTTTCAAAAAAATATGTATCTTTGCCTCTCAAAATGAAGTATTAACCAACAAAAAAAGAGGTGTAAAATTATGTTGATCATACCTGTAAAAGAAGGAGAGTCTATTGACAGAGCTTTGAAACGTTTTAAACGTAAATTTGACCAAACTAAAATGATGCGTCAAATTAGAGAACGAAAAGAATTTGTCAAACCATCTGTCAAACGCAGACAACAAATCCTGAAAGCGAAGTATATCCAACGACTTCGTGATATGGAAGATCAATACTAAACGCGTTTTAGTAAACCGATTTGAAAAACCTTGGAGTTCTGACTCTGAGGTTTTTTTGTTTTTTATCACTTTATTTTTTTATCTTTGATAGACCAAGCGCCTCTAAAATGCTCATAGACCGGTTTCTTACTTATTTGCAAAAAGAAAAAAACTATTCGGCTTTAACGCTCAAAGCTTACAGGAAAGATTTATCTGATTTTGAAGTGTTTTTAACCGACCTTAATAGTCATTTTAAAAAAGCAACTCCTAAGGAAATCCGCTTGTGGATAGCACATTTATCCGAACGTAATTTGTCGGAAAAGACCATAAATCGCAAAGTAGCCGCTTTAAAAAGTTTCTATAAATTTCTTCAAAAAACCCATACTATTCAACAAAATCCGGCAACCCAATTAAGCGGATTGAAAGTGCATCGTAAAGTTCCTGTGCCGTTTTCAACCGGCGAAATGCAAGAATTGTTGGATAGTGATATTTTTAACGACGATTTTGAAGGTTTACGGGATTATGCCGTCATTAATTTGCTCTATAGCACCGGTATCAGACGGGCAGAATTGATTAATATCAAACCGGTAGATGTCGATTTTCATAAAAAAACCTTAAAAGTAACCGGTAAGCGTAATAAGCAACGGATCATTCCGTTATTATTAAACACGATAGAAGCGTTAAAAGCATACACGGCAGCAAAAGAAGAATTTTTTGCGGATAAACCGGTTGAGCATTATCTGTTTCTGACCAAAAAAGGTAAAAAAATGTATGATGTTCTTGTCTATCGCATTATAAATTCGTATCTTAGTAGAGTGAGTGTCAAGCACAAAAAAAGTCCGCATATGTTACGTCATACTTTTGCCACGCATTTGCTCAACAACGGCGCAGACCTCAATTCTATCAAAGAATTGTTGGGACACAGTAGCTTGGCAGCCACACAAGTTTACACGCATAGTAGCATTCAAAAATTAAAACGTATTTATCAAAATACGCATCCGAGAAGTAAAAAATAACATATTAATTTAAAATGTAGGACCTATGAAAGCAATTTACCAAGCAACCAATTTTGACGCCGATCAAAAACTGATTAATTTTATTCAAAAAAAATTAGACCGGTTAGATAGTTTTTTTGATAGGGTGATTGAAGCGGAAGTGTTTTTAAAACTTAACAATACCGGTAAAACAAACAAAACCGTGGAAATAAAAATAGGAGTTCCCGGCAATGATATTGTCGTATCTCGCGATGCCGAAACTTTTGAAAAAGCCATGGATTTAGCTTATGATGTTTTAAAAAGGCAACTACGCAAACAAAAAGAAAAAGTAAAACGTTAAACTTTGTTTGAGGTATAATAAAAAAAGACTGCAATTTGTGCAGTCTTTTTTTTATTTTAAACCAATTCATTAAAAGGGCAAGTCGTCTGCGCCGTCATCGTTATTATCAAAATTATCTGCCGGTTCAAAACCGTCATCTACCGGTGGCGGCACGTTTTGCGGCGCTTCGGTATTGAGCTTGGTAATACGCCAACCTTGTATCGAATTAAAATATTTGGTTTCGCCTTGCGGACTAATCCACTCTCGACCCCGCAAATTGATGCTGACTTCTACTTCGTCACCGACTTTAAAATTGTCAAGTAATTCGGTTTTGTCTTGCACAAATTCAATATTGATAAACTGTGGATATTGCTCATCCGTTGTAACGACCATTTCTCTTTTTCTGAAACCGTTAGTCCCATAGGTTTTGGTTTCGGTAATCAATTTGATTTTTCCTTTTACTTCCATAATTTATAATTGTTATTTAATGTACTTGTTGGGTAAGGGCTTGTGTGCAAACCCGCTATGATTTTTAAATTTTTTGGCGCCTTCAAAATAATTGTATGTTAGCACCAAAAACAGCAAATATAAAGCAGCCAAACTGCCAATAATTACATCGTAATAGGCTTGTGAGGTTAAAGCAATTCTGATAAAAATGGTTGCCAAAATAAATGCTGAATACCGGTACATAGTGCGGTAATCCAAAGCATATCGTATAGTGATTAATAAAACTAAAATGTCGCTAAAAATCAAGATGGTAAAAAACGTATGAAATGATGCTACATATATACTGTTGACAATCAGCTCGTTAAAATCTTTCAAGGCGATATATAAAAAAGCAGCTAATAACAATAAAGATATTCCCCGTTTAAACCGGACAAAATTGCGTTGTGCCCTGTCGGTACGGCAAATGATGATGTGTCGTTGCTTCTTATACACAATACCGATGATGAAATAAATAAACAACGAAGAAGCTCCGTAGACAAACATGTGCTCGACGGGTTTGACCATTTCGTGCCAATCCAGCGAATGCACATTGGAAAACTCTTGAAACCCATGTCGCAAAAAGATTAAAGACAATAACTCAAATTGTTTGGTGACAGATTTTGCTACCGATTTGGGCAGGACAAAAATCATTGAAATTATCTCTGTTAACAACAACATGGTAAAAGACACTTCAATGCTAAAAAAAGGATTGGCAAATGATTTTAACAACCCGCGTTCCGGTAAAAAATGGTGGCGAATCAAGAAATACAATATCAAAGACATCAAAAAAATGAATACTAAAAAATTACTGATAATCCGGTGCATACGTTCGGTCTCCCAAACGTCTTTTATTTTGAGATAAATTTGTTCGCCGAAAATGAGAATTTTATCAATCATAACATGCTTTCTAAATGCAAAGATAATTTAAAAAAACCTATGATATAACACAAAGAAACCGATATATCCAAACAAATGCGTATTTTTATAAAATTTTAAACAATTTATGTATTTGGATACAATCAGACAATATTGTTTGGACAAACCGGCAACAACCGAAAGCTTGCCCTTTGACGAGCATACTTTGGTTTTTAAAGTTGGCAGTAAAATGTTTGCTTTGGTGAGTTTAAATACCGAACCGCTAAGAATCAACCTAAAATGCGACCCTGAACGCGCCGTGATTTTACGAGAACGATATCCACAAATAATGCCGGGCTATCACATGAATAAAAAACACTGGAATACCATTGTTGTAGACGGTATATTATCGCCTTTGTTTATCAATGAACTCATAGACCATTCGTATCACTTGGTCGTAAAATCTTTAACCCGGAAAGAACGCCAAAAACTCGGTTTATAAAAAATACCATATATAGTAGATCTTATCAAATTTTACTTCGCACATTTTCACAATTAAACCGTTGATTTACAATATTTTGCAATTTTTTACAGGCACTACAATTTAGATTATTCGGTGTGACTTCATAATAAAAACCTCATGTTTTGTTTACTTCTTCGTAAATTCTCATTAATGATATAAATGTATGCGTAAGCTTAATAAGCAACATATATTCTGTTATAATTTTAGTAAAATAAAAAAAACACCGCGCTAAAAATACAAATTAGCCAATTTTTAATAGCTAATAACAACAAAAATTATAAAATTGTTTCATAATACATTAATTTATCTATTTTTGCAAAATAATTAAAAAAACGAACTAAAAATGACTCAAAACATTATTTATGTAGTCTTGGCGATTGGAATTATCGCCTTATTATTTACGTATTGGCGCTCAGTATGGGTAGCCAAACAAGAAGTTGGGACTGATAGAATGGCAAGTATAGCCCAACATATCCGTAAAGGCGCCATGGCTTTTCTGATGGCCGAATATAAAGTTTTATGGATATTCGTAGCCATTGTCTTCGCACTTTTGGCTTTTTCTGCCGACTCTAAGGAATCATCTTGGTTGGTCGGTGTTTCTTTTATTATGGGGGCTTTGAGTTCCGCTTTGGCAGGATTTATCGGGATGCGCGTAGCTACCAATGCCAATGTCAGAACCACCAATGCCGCCCGAACCAGCTTAGGCAAAGCTCTAGAAGTGGCTTTTACCGGTGGAAGTGTTATGGGAATGGCAGTTGTCGGACTAGGGGTGACCGGATTGACACTTTTATTCTTGATTTATTCAAATTTGGATTGGGATATTCATAAAGTTATTACCGTGATAACCGGATTTTCATTCGGAGCATCTTCTATTGCTTTATTTGCCCGTGTCGGTGGCGGTATTTATACCAAAGCTGCTGACGTTGGTGCCGACTTGGTAGGAAAAGTAGAAGCCGGTATTCCCGAAGACCATCCCTTAAACCCTGCTACTATTGCCGATAACGTCGGCGACAACGTTGGTGATGTTGCCGGTATGGGCGCCGACTTATTCGAATCTTATGTCGGTTCCATTATCTCGGCTATGGTTTTAGGGGCGGTATTTATCGGCACAGGTGGTTTTACGGGGGACAACAGTCTCAATGCTGTTTTATTACCTTTGATTTTAGCTGCTACCGGAATTATCACTTCTATTATTGGCTCTTTCTTTGTTAAAGTCAAAGACGGTGGCAGTCCGCATAAAGCTTTAAATACCGGTGAAATCATTGCTGCAATTTTAATGATTATTGCTACTTATTTTATCGTGATGAACTATCTGCCTGAATCTTGGCAAGTAGGTGACAAAACATATACCGCTATGGGTGTATTTATTGCTATTGTTTTGGGTTTATTATCCGGTGTAGCTATTGGTATGATTACCGAATACTATACGGGAACCGGTAAAAAACCGGTATTGAAAATCGTAAAACAATCCACTACCGGACCGGCAACTAACATTATTTCAGGTTTGGCAGTCGGTATGCAATCTACTTTATGGCCGATTATCTTTATCGTAATTGCCATTATCGGCGCTTATCATTATGCCGGTTTATATGGTATTGCTATTGCCGCTATCGGTATGTTATCAAACTTGGGTATTCAATTAGCAGTTGATGCTTACGGACCTATCGCTGACAACGCAGGTGGTATTGCCGAGATGGCTAATTTACCCAAAGAAGTACGTGAAAGAACCGACAAACTTGACGCCGTTGGTAATACAACTGCCGCTATCGGTAAAGGTTTTGCCATCGGTTCAGCCGCTTTGACTGCCTTGGCACTTTTCTCTGCTTTTATGCACACAGCCGGTATCGATGTAATTGATATTTCTAACCCGAAAGTAATGGGTGGTTTATTGCTTGGTGGCATGTTACCGTTCTTGTTTTCTTCTATGGCTATGGATGCTGTTGGACGCGCCGCAGAAGATATGATTGATGAAGTACGTCGTCAATTCCATAACATTCCCGAATTGAAAAATGCGCTTCAAGTAATGCGTAAAAACGAAGGTAAAGATGAAGATAAGTGGTCTGCCGAAGATAAAGCTGTTTTTGATAAAGCTGATGGAAAAGCCGAATATGAAAAATGTGTAGCTATTTCAACCAAAGCCTCTATTCGTGAGATGTTAATGCCCGGTTTGATAGCCGTGTTAACGCCGGCTATTGTCGGTTTCTTAGGCGGTGCTGAAATGCTCGGTGGTTTGCTTGCCGGTGTAACCGTTACCGGAGTGATGATGGCTATCTTCCAATCCAATGCCGGTGGCGCATGGGATAATGCCAAAAAAATGGTGGAAGAAGGCATCGAAATTAAAGGTAAAAAATACGGCAAAGGCAGTGAAGTACACGCCGCAGCCGTAACCGGTGATACTGTTGGCGATCCGTTTAAAGACACTTCCGGTCCTTCCTTAAATATCTTGATTAAATTAATGTCAGTCGTAGCGCTGATTTTAGCACCGCTATTGGCAAAGTAATTTAATTTGACACAAATATTTTATAAGGCGTTCAAAATGAACGCCTTATTTATTTTTTAGACCTGATAGGTTTTGAAAACCTGTCAGGTCTTTGATCGGATTTTTCTTTTAACACTACCTACAAAGCAATTTTTAAACGGTTGTTTTCTAAAATAACACTAAAATTGATTTCAGCTTTGAGCGCTTTAAATATTTTAATTATTGTATCAATTCTGGCACTATTGGCGTTGTTTTCTATTTTTGAAATTTGAGATTTATTTATACCAATCATTTTACCCAATTTTTCTTGGGTTAATTTTCTTTCTTTTCTGGCGGTTCTTATCATTTGTCCCAAAAGCTCCATTTTTAGTTCGTATTCATATTCATCTCTTTCTTTGGTCTCTTTTTTTCCTATGTATTTATCTTCCATTTCAGATAAAGTGTATGTTTTCATCTTTGCCATAATAATTAAAGTTTAAAATAGTTTCAAAATATTGCAAAACATTAATTTTTGACAAAGATACATAAAAAGTTTCAAAATTTTGAAACTTTTTATAGTTAAACCTATTCTGTCTCCAAATATCCGTATCTTTGTCAAAAAATTAAATCAATGAAAAGTCAAGATGCTGTTTTATATATTATGGGAATGATTATGATTGTGATGATTTTAATGTTTTTGTTGCAACTTTATACCTCGGGAAAGTAATTTAGTTGAAAGAGGAAAGCGAAAAAGTGCCAAGTACGAATGAATTGAGAATTGACACTTCGATACATTCTTTGCTCCTACGTCGCAAAGAACACTCAGTGTCCTTTCCTCAATACCTCAAAATATTATGCAGGAACTTAGTATGAAATAATGAGTCGTCATCATACAACAAAATTTTCTATGAAGTACATCAAATCCTCAATACCTCAAATTAAAAAGCAGTATTAAAGTATGAAGCAATAGGCAGTCATCAAAGAACAAAATATTCTATGAAGCACAATAAATCCTCAATTCCTCATAAAAAACTTACTTGTTACCATTGCGGATTGGAAATGTCTGAAAGCGAGACCGTATGGTTTGACGATAAGCCATTTTGTTGCAACGGCTGTAAAACGGTGTATGAAATACTGAACCAAAATCAACTTTCACAATACTATACTATTAATAAGAACCCGGGGATTAAAACCGATGAAATTGACAAAAGTATTAAGCAAAAGTATGCCTATTTAGACAATCCGGGCATCGAGAAAAAGTTGTTAGAATTTGATGACGGCAATACCAAAATCGTTAATTTTTACATTCCTAATATACATTGTAGTTCTTGTATCTGGGTTTTAGAACACCTAGACAAACTCAATTCTGCCGTAAAACATTCCGAAGTTAATTTCCCGACTAAAAACGTGCGAATTACTTATGACGGCAGTCAAATAAGCTTGCGTCAAATAGTAGAAATTCTGGCTTCGATTGCCTATCCGCCTTTGATTAGTTTGGAAGACCTAAATAAAGACAAAAAACAATCGCATAAAAAACTGCTTTATCAGTTAGCCATAGCCGGCTTTGCTTTTGGCAATATCATGTTGATGTCTTTACCGGAATATATTCAAACTGAAGGCTTTTGGATTGAAAAGTTTGCTCCTTTATTTCGTTGGTTGTCTTTAGGGCTTGCCATTCCAGTAGTATTTTATTCGGCAAGAGATTATTTTGAAAGTGCCATTAAGGGACTGCGACAAAAAATTGTCAATGTCGATATTTTAATTGCTCTGGGTATAACCGTTTTGTTTTTGCGTAGCAGTTATGAAGTTTTGACAGGAACCGGACAAGGATATTTCGACAGCTTGACCGGCTTGGTGTTTTTCTTATTGTTGGGCAAATATTTTCAACGAATTACTTATGATTATTTGTCTTTTGAACGCGATTACAAATCGTATTTTCCTATTGCCGTAACCAAAATAGCCGACGGTAAAGAAAAAATCATCGAAATTAAAGATTTAAAACCCGGCGACCGCTTTATTATTCGCAACGAAGAAATTATTCCCGTAGATGGTATTTTGATGAAAAATCCGGCATTGATAGACTACAGTTTTGTAACCGGAGAATCTTTGCCGGTTGAAAAACAAGTAGGTGACCAATTATTAGCCGGAGGTAAACAAATAGGCGGTTATATAGAAGTGGAAGCCATTAACGATGTGGATAACAGCTACTTAACCAAATTGTGGAGTCGAGAAGCTTTTCAAAATCCGACTGCCGGAAATATTAAAAATTTGACCGACCAAATCAGTCAATATTTTACCTATATTATTTTAAGCATTGCCTTATTTGCCGGACTCTATTGGTGGATTACCTCCGGTTTTGGTACGGCTATTTGGGTTATAACCGCCGTATTAATTGTAGCTTGTCCGTGTGCATTGGCTCTGTCAGCGCCTTTTGCTTTCGGTAATATTTTACGGCAATTCGGCTACCGCAATTTTTATTTAAAGAACGCCCAAGTAATTGAACGTCTGTCTAAAATAGACAGTATTGTTTTTGATAAAACAGGCACATTGACTTTACAAGAAAAGTATCAAGTCCATTATGAAGGACAAAATTTGACACCGGAACAAAAATCGGTGCTTAAAACTATGGTTAAGGCTTCTAATCACCCTTTGAGCCGTTTAATTTATGATTTTTTTAAAGAAGCGCCACTTATCGAATTAGATAACGTAGAAGAAATAACCGGACAGGGCGTTGTCGCTCAAAAGGACGATAAATCCTATAAAATAGGTTCGGCATCATTTACCGGCGCATCTACCACCGGACAAGGCACGCGAGTTTGGGTGGCTGTCAATGATCAGATAATCGGGAAATTTGTGTTTGAAGCACATTACCGCAAAGGCTTACAAAAGCTGTTTGATAGATTGCAACAAGGCTATAAACTGTATATTTTGTCAGGAGATAATGATGCCGAAAAACCGGTTTTGCAAAAATTGTTACCTGACGGCACAAGCTTTCGATTTAACCAATCGGTGCATGATAAAATGGATTTTGTTCAAAACTTGCAACAACAAGGCAAAAATGTGATGATGATTGGCGACGGACTCAATGATGCCGGTGCGCTGCAACAAGCCGATGTCGGCATTGCTATATCGGAAAACACCAATGTGTTTACCCCATCATCCGATGGTATTTTAAAAGCCGATAAACTTTTGCGATTGCCTGATTTTCTACAAGTTGCCATACAAACCAAACGCATTATTTATCTTAGTTTTATCATTGCCTTTTTTTACAACATTATCGGTTTGGGCTTTGCGGTAACCAATCATTTAACCCCTATAGTTGCTGCTATATTGATGCCCATCAGTTCTATTTCCATTGTTATTTTCGTAACGGTTTTGACCAATTGGATTGTTCGTAAATTGTAATGAAATAAAACCAATTCCGACTTTATAATAAACCTTACATTATCAACTCAAAGATCCAAAAACAATAAAATTGTATTTAGAATGATTTGAAGCGTTTTTAAATCTATATCGATTTTAGGCTCTATGTTGTTTGGTATGGGTAATAATAAATTAGGTTCAAAATCATATAATCATGGTGATTATCTTTTTAAATAATTTCATTCCTTCGGGGTTTATAAAATAAGCCGGACGACTGTCGGAGGACATTATTATTTGAGATATTATATATTCCAAAATCGATATAGAGTCTCGATTTAAGTGGATTCTTCCATACTAAATTAGATTACAGTTAAAAGAACATGGTGCATTTGGTAGATTTAATAAGTATTAATATTTTAAATTCATAAATTAGAAATTGATCTTCCAAATACACCAACATCACAGCGTTTCAAAAAGTTTATTTATTTGATTGTATAAGCCTTCTTTGATCACGCATCTGCATCCGTTTGCGTTCCATGTCTTTTTTCCGTTTTTGAAGTTCTCTACGTTTTTTTAGATGTTTCATCAATTGCCGGTTAAAACGGCGTTCCAATTCAAAATAACGAATGACTTTTTCAGAAGGTAAAAAACGGGTTAAATCTTTGGTAAATCCGGTATTGAGATCATATAACTGCTTGTCCAATTCCAACTTCCTTTTGATGATAGCTTGTTTTTCGGCTTCACTAAGTTCGGGCAGCTTTCCACCTTTTATTTTTTCGACAATATCGGTTTGATAAGCTTTTTTAATAGCCATCCTTTTTTGAACATAATCCTTATATAAGGTTTCAAATTTTTGACTTTCTTCCTTTGTTAAAATAAGGTTTTTCTTTAAAAAATCTAATTTTCTCTTAAAGATTTTTTCTTGGCGTTCTTTTAAAATGCCCTTTCTTTTTTTCATGCCGGGTTGTTGGGCATATCCGGTAGTCGATAGCCACAAAAAGGCTATCAAACTCAATAAAACTCTTTGTTTCATATTTATTGATTTTAATTATTATTTATTGAATGCCTTGGTCATACCAATCTTCATCAGCCAGATAGTCTATAATGTCTTCGTCGGATAAGTCGCTGAATAAATCGTCATTTGTAAGCGTGTTGGTCGATGACAAATCCGGCTTGATCGGTTTTGGATGCGACCAGTTAAACACTTTATAACCTAAACTCACCAACAAAAGAATGAAGGCGGCAGCCATCCAAACTTTTTTATCTTGCCAAAAAGTTTTAGTTTTGACCGGTAGCGGTTTCTTGATTTGCAAATGTTCAAAGTAAGCTTCCGGAACGTTGTAATGCTGTTTTAAAGCTGTTAGTTTTTGTTCTATGTTGTCTGTTGATTTCATCGTTTATAAGACCAAGTTTTTCATAAAAGGTTTAATGTTCGCTTAAATATTTTTTTATTTTTTTGACGGCCAAATGATAGTTTGCCTTTAACCCACCAACCGAAGTGCCGGTAATTTCGGCTATTTCGGCAAATTTCAATTCGTTAAAATATTTTAACCGGAATATCTCTTGTTGCTTTGGCGGCAAGTTTAACAGGGCTTTTTCCAATTTCAAGGCAATC
The DNA here is from genome assembly GCA_027031025.1 of Flavobacteriales bacterium. Lineage (GTDB taxonomy): Bacteria > Bacteroidota > Bacteroidia > Flavobacteriales > Flavobacteriaceae > WGBX01. Next base: position 19,785 of record JALVEJ010000033.1, read on the forward strand.
TCATCACCGGAATAATATGGATCTTGTGTCAATAGGTTTATTAAATATTCATCACTATTGTCAATAGCGGTTAATTTGTGCCGACGCAAAAAACTTAATGATTCATTGACGGCAATCCGGTATAACCAAGAAAAAAGCTTGCTGTCGTGGCGAAATTTCGGTAAATTTTGATAAACCTTGATAAATGTGTTTTGCAAGACATCATCGGCATTTTCATGCGTTTTGACAATAGGACGAATTACCCAATACAAATCTTGCGCATAGTGTTTGACAATCCAGTTTAATTGGTCGTCGATAGATAAAGATTTAAAAAACTTTATATTGGGATGCTTCATTCTGTTTATGCCGTTTGCTTCTTATGATAACAAAAACCATTTCTTTTGGTATTAGACGCCGGTTGTATCAAAAGGTTTAATTGGATTGTATGCCAAAAAGAATCATATGATACAAAAAAAAGTTTAATAAACCGGAAACGGCTCATTAAACTTTTATCATATTGTCGTAAATTTTATTCTTACAAAGCGCCGATAATATGTTTCAAATCACCAATTTGATTTTCCCATAACAAGCGGGTTTCTTCTTCCTCACCTTCATCGCAAAAATCGGTTACCAACAATGAAACATCTTTGGTCAATTCGTCTACCATTATGTTAAATTCTATATAAGAGCCGGTTTCATTATCATTTTCATCCAGCCATTTATATTTCACCCTTTCGTTGTCTTTTTTGGTAGCAAGTTTGGCTTTTTCTTCAACACCATCCCAGATAAACGTGTATAATTTACCTCGTGAGTTTACATCATCGGCAAACCAACCACTTAATCCGGAAGGCGTGGTCAAATACTGAAAAATCATACTGGGAGAAGCGTGAATGGGAAATTCCATTTCAACTTTAACTTTTTTACTCATAAATTTTATGTTTAGCGGCGCACAAATTATAAATAAAAATTTAATAATAAAAATTTATTGTCTTATTTTTGTCCAAAGTAAAATGATTTTTTATGATAACACAAGAACAACTCAAAGATTTGGAAAGACGTTTAACCGCTTTAAACCACTATCTTTGACATCGATAAGAAACGCATTGAAATAGAAAACGAAGAAGAAAAAACCGGCAATCCCGATTTTTGGAACGACCCCAAAGAGGCGCAAAAAGTGATGAAGTCCATTCAATCGAAAAAAAAATGGATTTCCGATTACCAAGAAGCCAAAGAAAACTTTGAAGAATTACAGATTTTATACGATTTTTATAAAGAAAAGGAAGCCACTGAAGAAGAGGTTGTCAAACAATATGAACAAACCAAAACCTTGATAGAAAATATTGAGTTTAGAAACATGCTATCGGGCGAAGCCGACCAACTCAGCGCCGTTTTGCAAATCACAGCCGGTGCCGGTGGTACCGAAAGCAACGATTGGGCTGAAATGCTCCTGCGCATGTATTTGATGTGGGCACAAAAAAACGGCTTCAAAACCAAAGAACTCAACTACCAAGCCGGCGATGTCGCCGGTGTTAAAACCGTGACTATTGAAATAGAAGGCGACTTTGCCTATGGCTACTTAAAAGGCGAAAACGGCGTGCACCGGTTGGTCAGAATCTCTCCTTTTGACAGCAATGCCAAACGGCACACCTCTTTTGCATCGGTTTATGTTTATCCTTTGGTTGATGACAGCATTGAAATTAATATCAATCCTGCAGATATCAAATGGGAAACCATGCGTGCCAGCGGGGCAGGCGGGCAGGCCGTCAACAAACTGGAAACAGCTGTCCGGTTGCGTCACGAACCTTCGGGAATTATTATTGAAAATTCGGAAACACGCTCGCAACTCGAAAACAAAGAAAAAGCTATGAAACTGCTCAAATCGCGCTTATATGAAATTGAAATGCAAAAACGCATGGAAGAGCGTAATAAAATTGAAGCCAATAAAAAGAAAATAGAATGGGGCTCACAAATCCGGAATTATGTGATGCATCCTTACAAATTGGTCAAAGATGTGCGAACCGGACATGAAACATCACAAGTAGATAACGTTATGAATGGCGAAATAGACGACTTTTTAAAAGCTTATCTGATGATGACCGGACAAAAAACGGAAGATGGAACTAATTAAAATTTTAATACGGGACATTCTTAACATAGAGACACAAAATTTTATGCCTCTATTTTTTATCAATACAAATACTCAACTAATATGAATTTTCCATACGCAGAACCTTTTAAAATCAAAAGCATTGAAAACATTAAGCGTTCGACCATTGAACAACGCAAACAATGGATACAAGAAGCACATTACAATTTGTTTAACCTCAGAAGCGACCAAGTTTTCATCGATTTACTGACCGACAGCGGTACCGGTTCGATGAGCGACCAACAATGGGCGGAAATTATGAAAGGCGATGAAGCTTATGCCGGCTCGCGGTCTTTCGAATTGCTCAAAGCCACGGTGCAACGGCTCACCGGATATAAATATCTCATCCCGACACATCAAGGACGTGCTGCCGAAAACGTGTTGTTTTCAGCCATGGTTCACGCCGGCGATGTTATTCCCGGAAATTCCCATTTTGACACTACCAAAGGACATATCGAATTTCGCAAAGCCAAAGCTATTGATTGTACCATTGATGAAGCTTCGGATACCTCCAAATTTCATCCGTTTAAAGGCAATATCGATTTAGACAAACTCGAAAAAGTCTTTAAAACCTATCCGAAAGAACAAATACCGATGGTTATCATGACCGTCACCTGCAATACTGCCGGCGGTCAACCGGTTTCTATGAAAAATATTCGCGAGACTGCCGAGTTATGCCGCCGATATAGCATCCCATTGTTTTTTGATGCCGCAAGATTTGCCGAAAATGCCTACTTTATCAAAAAACGGGAAGACGCTTACAAGCATAAAACCATCAAGGAAATAGTCCGTGAAATGTTCAGTTACGGCGACGGCATGACCATGAGCGCTAAAAAGGACGGCTTGGTCAATATGGGCGGTTTTATTGCCACAAATGACGAAGATATTTATAACAAAGCCACGGTTTTTGCTATTTTGTTTGAAGGTTTTATTACCTACGGCGGTATGAGTGGACGCGATATGGGTGCTCTGGCTATCGGTTTGGATGAAGCTACGGAATTTGATTACTTGGAAAGCCGGGTAGAACAAGTGCAATATCTGGGGCGTAAATTAATGGCTGCCAATGTGCCGGTGCAACAACCTATCGGCGGACATGCTATTTATCTGGATGCCAATAAATTCGTCCCGACCATTCCCCGAGAACAATACCGTGCGCAAGCCTTAGCCATTGAATTGTATATAGTTGGCGGTATTCGTGGTGTAGAAATAGGCACCATACTTGCAGACAGAGACCCCGAAACCGGTGAAAACCGCTATCCTGATTTGGAATTGGTACGTTTGGCAATTCCCAGACGAACTTATACCAACAATCACATGGATTATGTGGCAGCAGTTATTGAACAGGTTTATCATACCCGTAACGAAGCCAAAACCGGATATGAAATTATTTATGAAGCGCCTGTTTTAAGACATTTTACCGTCAAATTGCGTAAGATTTAATATATTTGATGACAAAATATGGATTTTATACTAAATTTGTAAAAACTAAAATGTTATGAATAAAATCATTGTATGGCATAATCCCCGTTGTCGTAAAAGCCGTGAAGGTTTGGCAATGGCTCAAAAAATGGCGGAAGATAAAGCTTTGGAGCTGGAAATCCGTAAATATTTAGACCATCCGCCCAGCCAAGAAGAATTAAAAAAAGTCTTGAAAATGTTGGGTATGAAACCTATTGAATTGGTAAGAACCAAAGAAGCTGTATGGAAGGAACATTTCAAAGGAAAAGATTTGTCCGATGACCAAATCATAAAAGCCATGACGCAATATCCCAAATTGATTGAACGTCCGGTGGTTATTTATAAAAACAAAGCCGTCTTAGCTCGTCCGGCTGAAAAAGTATTAGAACTATTTAATTAAAATTCTGATTATGAAACCTTTATCAAAATATTTATGGATTCTTATGGCAAGTATGCTTTTGGTTACCGCTTGTAAGAAAGACCAAAATGAAGATGAACAACCAAAAGAAACCAAAATCATTATTCATACTACGGTCGCCGGTTTAGGTAAAGTTGCCGGCGTTCATGTTTTTTTGCATTATTATAACAATCCGCCCATAGAGCAAGTAACTGATGACACCGGCAAAGTCGTTTATGAAAATATGCCACCCGGTTATTACTACGGCAGTGCCTCCTATGATGATGGTAACGGACAAGAATATATGATAGGTATTCCGACTTTTAGAGTTGATGAAGGGGAAACTGTTAAAAAAGATATTGAATTGCAATAAAAAAAGCGCCAATGGCGCTTTTTTCTTTTTAATAAAGAGGCACCTAGCAGATTCGAACTGCTGTAAACGGTTTTGCAGACCGCTGCCTAGCCACTCGGCCAAGGTGCCTGATTTTGGGACGACAAATTTAGCCAATTTTTAAAGTTTAACCAAATCTTTTCGTCTTTTTTTCAAAACCACACTGACGGCTTCTATATTGCCACCAACCGGTGGATTGAGTTTGGTAACCTTAACTTCCACCTTTTTGGCAATATTAAACTCGTTAAAAATTCGCTTGATGATACGCAGCGCAACCGTTTCCATCAATTTAGCTCTGATTTTCATTTCCGTCATAACTATTTCGTTGAGCCGCGTATAATCTAATCCGTATTGTAAATTATCGGTTTCGGCAGCTTGTGTCATATCGGTTTTTACCTTGATATCCGTTCGAAATTCCGCTCCTATTTTTTCTTCTTCATCCATACAACCGTGATAGCTGTATGTGCGGACATTGGACAAAATAATGTATCCCATAAGTCTTTGATTTGATTGGCAAAGTTAATAATTATTGATTATTTGAGGAATTGAGGATTTTATATGTTTTATATGACAATCAGCTTCAATGATGTTAGTTTGCTACTTCCGACCGAGCTTCTGCATACAATTTGAGGAAATGTTCTGCTTTGTTATGTTCTTTAATAGTTGTGCTTGCTTCAAACATTATTTCTGCTTCAAATTTGAGGAAATGATGAACTGAGGAATTGATGCTATTTAAGAATAATGTAGAGATTAATGTTTGTTCGGCACATAAATAAAAAGCCCCTGTAAAAACTACAAGGGCTTTAAATATCAGTTTCAATAAAATGTATTATTTCTCTTCTTTTTTCTCTTCTTTTCCTTCCTTAAAAAGTTCTTTTTGAATGATTTCATCATAAACATTTTCCGGAAGAGCACCCGGTTGCATCATAGGCGTGCCTTCTACCGGAATAAACAAAATGCTGGGGATACTGCGAATACCGAACATACCTGATAATTCGCGTTCTTTTTCAGTATCTACTTTGTAAACTTTAAGCTTGCCTTCGTATTTATTTGAAAGGTTTTCCATAATAGGCGCTACCATTTTACAAGGCTGACACCAATCTGCCCAAAAATCTATGATAGCAGGCACATCACCTTTGTATTTCCACTCTTTTTCGTTTTCGTAATCAAAAATTTCGTCTTTAAATTTTTGCAATGTCAAATCAATTGTAGGCATAATTTTTTAATTTTTAATGAGTTGCAAAGATAAAACATTTTTTAAGCCAAAGTCAAGTATTTTATAAAAAATGTAACTTTCTGATTTTTAATACAAAAAAACCACAAAGTAATACTTGTTACTTAATTGATAGGGCATTGGTTGAGAAAAATACTTTTTTAATCAGGTTGTTTGTTTATCTCAGATGTTATGTCCTGGTTTCGGGCAACCTGCAAAACCGTATGTCGAATTAGAAGTCATAAAATAATGGCAAACAATCAGTGCTACTCTACCCCTTCAAACCAATGATGTTTTATCAACAAAATTAAGCCGGCAATAGCGGTTAAAATATTGGTGATAGGATAACTAATCCAAATACCAAATTGTTTCAATCCGGTATGGTAGCCTAGATAATACGCCAGAGGAAAACGCAAAAGCCAAACCGAAAATAATGCCAGTATCATGGAAATTTTGGTTTTACCGGCGCCGCGAAAAGCGCCCATTAAGACGATAAGAATCCCCAAAAATCCGAAAGAAACCGACAAAGATTTTATGAATATGGCACTTTCTTTGATCGTTGCCGTATCACCGGGAATAAAAAACATTGCTACTTCTTCGGCAAAAATAAATAACAATAAACCGATAAAAGTCAAAGTTCCAAAAGCAATTTTTAAACTAAGTTGCAAGGTTTTTTTAACACGGTCATATTGTTTGGCACCGATATTTTGCCCAACCAAAGTGGAAGTTGCCATCCCTAAACCGAAGGCAGGAATAATGATAAAACTCAAAATCCGGCTACCGATACCATAACTAGCTAAAACCATAGTTCCGAAATGGGTCACCAACAAAACCATCATAAAAATCCCCAAAGCACGACTCACTTGCTCTACGGATACCGGAAAACCTAATTTAAACAACTCTTTAATCAGTGAAAAATCAGGGTGATAATCGCTTAACCGGATTTTAATACCTTGTTTGCCTCTAAACAAAATAAATAAGCCGATGACTGCCGATAAAATTTGTGTTCCGACTGTAGCAATTGCAGCTCCTTTAACACCTGCTGCCGGAACAACATCTTTCCAACCGAAAATAAACAAAGGGTCTAAGGCTAAGTTCAACAAAACCGTCGATAAAACAATGTAAAAGGGTAATTTGACATTCCCGATACTGCGCATGAGGGATTGAAAAGTCAGATATGTAAACAAAGGCGGCAATCCCAAAAAAGTGATTTTCAAATAAGCAACAGCATCATCGTAAACCGCCGGTTCTACCTTCATCATGCCAACTAAAAGCGGTGCTATCAGATAGCCCAACAATGCCAATATCAACGAAATACTCAAAACCGAAAAAAAAGTCTGAGTCGAAATATGTGCTACGGCACCGGCATCTTTGGCGCCATAGCGTTTGGCAACCAAAATAGATCCGGCAATAGCCATGCCCGCCCCTAATGACACGATGATAAAAACAATGGGAAAAGCCAATGAAACCGCAGCCACCGCTTCGCTCCCCAATCGCCCGACCCAAAACGTATCGGTTAAGTTGTATGCCGTCTGTAAAATATTAGTCAAAATCAACGGGATAGATAACTTTATCAATGCCCGTAATATGGGACCTTCCGTTAGTTTATTCATTGGTTAATGGGTTATGTGGTTATTTGGTTATTTGGTTGTTTGATGTCGGGGCTTCGATATATCCCCCCGACGAAAGTCGGGGTCGTGCCACTCAGCCACTTTTGATTCTACTTCATAGAAAGGGACCTTCATTCCGGTTACTCTTACTGTTTGATTTCTATTTCAAGAGATATTCGTCATTAAAAACAGCCACTTCTGATTCTGCATTGCAGGTCACTGAGTGTCCCGATGCTAATCGGGATGTATCGAAGTGACCGGTGTTAAATTTAATTCAACCTAAAACGCAATTTCATTTTTTCCAACAATTCGACTAATTCCGGATAAACTTTAACACCGAGTCTGGTATCTAAAGGCATACTCAATTCCGGATCATGTGGATCGATAATATTGATGCGTAACTTTTGTTTTCCTTTAAATTTTTGCAAATGCTCATGTAAGACATCCACCAGTTTAGTGTCGACCATATTGGCAAAAAGGTTGATAGTTAAATCTTTCGGATTGTTTTCAAAAACTTCTGTCAACAACCCGACATTTAACACATTTACCCGGTATCGGTTATTATAATAATTGCGAGTTACTTTTAGCCGCACAATGACAAAAAGTTTAGGCACGAAATATTTAGCATTTTCCAGATAATCTTCATTCCAGAATTCCAAAGTGATGCTATCGGTATAGTCTTCAATGGTCAATTCGCCTTTTTGTTTCCCGTTTTTGGTTTCAAAATGTCTTGTGCCTGTAACCATTCCGGCAATCACAATCTCCCGTCCCAGCATTTGTTGGTATTTTTGAAATTCTAATTCTTTCTCGGCTTTTTCTTCTTCGCTTTCCAGCATTTCTTCTCCTTCTTGTTTATTTTCTTCTTTATCCCCCGATAAGGTTTGAAGCATTTTATTAACAAAACTAATGGGATGTTGGACATAATACTTATACTGAATTTTTAGGGTGTCCAATGGATGCCCCGACAAGTAAATACCGGCTACTTCCTTTTCTTTTTCCAGTTTTTGCAATTCACTCCAAGGTTCGCAATCGGGGATTTCCGGTTCCGGAATTTGCACCTCTTCCGAATCGCCAAACAAGGAACCTTGCATTGATTCTTTATTTTTTTTGTAACGGTTTCCGAATTTTATGGCTTTTTCAATAAAATTAGTGCCGTCTTTTTCTTGAAAATATTGTGCCCTGTGTGTGCCTTCAAAGCAATCAAAGGCACCGGCTTTAACCAAATTTTCAATAGTCCGCTTGTTGACAGCCCGCAAATTAACCCGTTTGATAAAATCAAAAAATGTTTTGTAAGGACCGTTTGCTTTACGTTCTTCAATAATGGCATCAACTGCTGCTTTACCAACGCCGGATGCGCCACCTAAACCATACCGGATATTACCTTCTTTATTGACCGTATATAAATAATCCGATTCGTTAATGTCCGGAGGTAACACCTTGATGCCCATTTTACGGGTTTCAGCCATTAAAAAAGACAATTTTTTGGCATCTTTCATATTATGTGACAAAACCGCCGCCATATATTCCGACGGATAATTGGCTTTGAGATAGGCTGTTTGATACGCAACAATAGCATAACTGACCGCATGCGACCGGTTAAAAGCATACGAAGCAAAACTTTTCCAGTCTTCCCAAATTTTTTCCAAAACTTCCCTAGGGTGACCATTTTTTACAGCACCTTCAATAAACAAAGGTTTCATTTGTGCCAACAATTCGTGATTCTTTTTACCCATAGCTTTTCGCAAGGTATCGGCTTGTCCTTTGGTAAAGCCGGCTAATTTTTGCGACAATAACATGACTTGCTCTTGATAAATAGTGATACCATAAGTGGTTTTTAAAAATTCTTCCATTTCGGGCAAATCGTAAGTGACCGGTTCTTGCCCGTATTTCCGGCGGATATAATTGGGAATTTTTTCCATAGGTCCCGGACGGTAGAGTGCCACCATAGCTATTAAATCTTCAAATTCTGAAGGGCGTAAATCTCTTAAATATTTTCGCATACCGTCCGATTCAAATTGGAAAACCGTAATGGTTTGCCCACGTTGAAACAACCGGTAAGTTTTTTCGTCGTCAAGTGGAATATTGTCTATATCTATTTCAATTCCGCTACGTTGTTTAATGATGCGCAAAGCATCTCTAATAATGGTCAGGGTTTTAATTCCCAAAAAGTCCATTTTTAACAAACCGGCTGATTCGACCACTGAGTTGTCAAACTGCGTAACAAACATGTCGGAACCTTTGGCGGTGGTTACCGGAACCACTTCATCTAAAGCTGTTGGTGCTATGATAAAACCACAAGCATGTAAACCCAAATTTCGTAAAGACCCTTCAATACGTCCGGCTGTTTTAACGGTTTGTGCTGCTTGGTCAAAGCCTTGCGCGATTTCCGATAAGCTTAATGCGTCTTTTATCAATTCCGGTCGTTTGGCTTTTTCTTTAATTTTTTCTTCATCTTTGTTAAGTATCAACGATAAAGAAACATGGGCTTTTTTAGCCAAATCATCAGCCTGATTTAAAGGCAACTCCATGACACGTGCCGCATCGCGTATCGATGATTTGGCTGCCATGGAACCGTAAGTGATAATCTGAGCCACCCGTTCGCGTCCGTATTTATTGATGACATATTCGATGACACGCTCTCGTCCTTCATCATCAAAATCCATATCAATATCGGGCAATGATACCCGTTCCGGATTGAGAAATCGCTCAAAGAGTAAATTGTATTTTATCGGGTCGACATTGGTGATACCTAATGCATAAGCTACCGCTGAACCGGCTGCCGAACCCCTCCCGGGACCGCAAACTACGCCCATTTTTTTAGCTTGCTTGATGATATCTTGCACAATTAAAAAATAACCCGGGTAACCGGTTTTTTCAATCGTATCGAGTTCAAACTCCAAACGTTCTTTGATTTCAGGAGTCAGTTCACCCCAGCGTTTTTTGGCGCCTTCAAATGTCAAGTAGCGCAAATAGGCATTTTCACCTCTTTTTCCGCCGTCTACTTCGTCCAATGGGTCGATAAATTCTTCGGGAATGTCAAATTTTGGCAACAAAACATCCCGTTTTAACGGATAGTTTTCAACTTTATCGACAATTTCCTGTGTATTAATGATGGCTTCCGGAATATCATGAAACAATTCTTTCATTTGCTCCGGCGACTTAAAATAGTATTCATTATTGGGTAAGCCGTAACGGAAACCGCGTCCCCGTCCTATAGGCGTCGATTTTTTTTCATTGTCACGAATACAAAGCAAAACATCTTGCGCATCGGCATCGGATTGTTCAATATAATAAGTATTATTGGTAGCGACGACTTTGATGCCGTATTTTTCAGAAAATTTTAAAAGCACTTCATTGACGTGTTCTTCTTCTTCCAAACCATGCCGGTTCAATTCGAGGTAATAATCATTGCCAAAGATTTTATGCCACCATTGCAAAGCTTCCTCGGCTTGCTTGTCGCCCATGGTAAGGATTTTTTGAGCAATTTCACCTGAAAGAGACCCGCTTAAAACAATAAGCCCGTCTTTATATTTTTCTACCCAATCGCGCCCGATACGCGGCACATAATAAAACCCCTCGGTATGTGCTATTGATGTAAGTTTGACTAAATGTTGATAAGCTTGTTTGTTTTTGGCAATAAAAACCGTTGGGTACCCATTGTCTTTCTTGGTTTTGTCGGTATGGTCATCTACCACATTGAGTTCTACACCAACCAAAGCTTTAAGTTGGTCTTGTGGGGCTTTATCTTTATTATATTTTTCAACGGCTGACACAAAATGAAAAGCGCCCATTAAATTATTAATATCGGTTATGGCGACTCCGGGCATTTTGTATTCTCCGGCTTTTTGTACCAATTCTTGAATTTTGGTTGTAGATTGTAGCACCGAATACTGGGAATGATTGTGTAAGTGTGAGAAACTGACATCAGTTAAAGAAACTTTTTTGGTTTCCGAAGTTTTTTTCTCTGTTTTTTTAACTTTTTGCTTTAATTGAGCGCTTTTTTTCTTAAAACTCTCGTGTTTTAAGCCGATTAGTTGAATAGTATCCGGATTTTCTTTTCTAAATTTTTCAAGATAATTCTTATCAGTTTCCAATTCTTCCGCTGTAAAATGATCTTTTCGCAACAGTTCAAAAAACACGCGGGCTGTGGCTTCCACATCAGCCGTAGCATTATGTGCCTCAACAAAATCGACCCCAAACAAATGACGATACAATTCGCCTAAACGTGGCATTTTGAATTTACCGTTTTTGCCACCTGGCAACTGACATAAGGCGGCTGTTCTTTCGGTCATGGTATCCAAAACTTTCTTTTTGAGCAAAGTTGTTGGAATATTTTTGCGGTAAAATTCTGCCCCGGTTACTTTTCTGTCAAATTCGATATTGTGTCCGACTACAAATTTGGCTTTTTCCAAAGCTTGGTTAAACCGGTTTAAGACATCTTGCAAATCATGTCCCTCAGTCATTGCCAATTCGGTAGAAATACCGTGAATTTGTTCGGCTTCAAAAGGAACATTAAAACCTTCGGGTTTAATCAAAAAATCTTGTTGTTCAATTAATTGCCCCATGTCGTCGTGCAATTGCCAAGCTATTTGAATCACACGAGGCCAATTGTCAGTCTTGCTAACCGGCGCATTGAAGTCTTTGGGGAGTCCGGTGGTTTCGGTGTCGAAAATTAGATACATAGGAAGGGAATTTTAGGTTAATGGAAGTGTTTTCGCTACAAAATTATAAAATAAACACTTGTTTTTAAAAAATAGTTATTAACATCTGGTTTTATTGACGAAAAACATAAAAAAAGGAAGCCGTTAAGCTTCCTTTCTTGTTTGTTTATTGTGTGTGTGTTTGAGTTAAGTTTGGTCTATTACAATTTTCTTTTAACTTCGTAACTTTGATAGGCTTCAACGACATCTCCAACCTCAATATTATTGTAATTTTTAATCATCAACCCGCATTCATAGCCTTTGGATACTTCTTTAACATCATCTTTAAAGCGTTTTAATGAAGCCAATTCGCCATCATAAATGACGATACCTTCACGGATTAGTCTAACTTTAGAATGGTTATAAATTTTACCTGATGTTACCATACAACCGGCAACCGTTCCGATCTTGGAAATTTTGAAAGTTTCACGGACTTCTGCCGTTCCGGTAACTTCTTCTTTGATTTCCGGCGACAACATACCTTCCATTGCTTCTTTAACATCGTTAATCACATCGTAAATAATGGAATAGGTTTTGATTTGAACTTGTTCTTGTTCTGCCAACCGGCGGGCTGAGGCAGAAGGTCGCACATTAAATCCGATAATAATGGCATCGGATGCAGACGCTAAATTGACATCGGTATCGGAAATTTGTCCAACTGCTTTATGAATAATATTAACATTGACATTTTCGGTGGATAATTTTTGTAAAGAATCTGACAAGGCTTCAACAGAACCATCCACATCTCCTTTGATTATCAAGTTGAGTTCTTTAAAATCGCCTAAGGCAATCCGACGCCCAATTTCATCCAAAGTAATGTGTTTTTGGGCGCGCAATTGTTGTTCTCTGATAATTTGGTCGCGTTTTTGGGCAATTCGTTTGGCTTCTCTTTCATCTTGATAAACTTTGAATCGGTCGCCGGCTGTCGGTGCGCCGTCTAAACCGAGCACTCGCACCGGTGTAGAAGGTTCGGCTGCTTTGACACGATTGTCGCGCTCGTCATACATAGCTTTAACCTTGCCGTGGTATTTTCCGGCTAAAACATAATCACCGACTTTAAGTGTGCCGTTTTGCACTAACATATCGGCTACATAGCCACGTCCTTTGTCGAGCGCAGCTTCTAAAACCGTACCGACAGCCGGTCTGTTAGGATTGGCTTTCAGGTCGAGCATTTCGGCTTCTAAGACTATTTTTTCTAACAATTCATCAACCCCTTGACCGGTTTTGGCCGAAATTTCTTGAGATTGATATTTTCCGCCCCAATCTTCGACCAATAGGTTCATATTTGCCAATTGTTGTTTGATATTGTCGGGGTTGGCAGCCGGACGGTCAATTTTATTAATGGCAAAAATCATAGGGACACCGGCAGCTTGAGCATGACTGATGGCCTCTTTTGTTTGAGGCATTATATTGTCGTCAGCAGCTATCACAATAACCGCCACATCGGTTACTTTGGTTCCGCGTGCCCGCATAGCGGTAAAGGCCTCGTGTCCGGGTGTATCAATAAAGGTGAGTTTTTCGCCGTTATCCAATTCAACTTTGTAGGCACCAATATGTTGGGTAATACCGCCTGATTCTCCGGCAACCACATTGGATTTTCTGATATAATCCAATAACGAGGTTTTTCCGTGATCGACGTGTCCCATGATGGTTACAATAGGTGGTCGTTTAACCAAATCTTCTTCGGCGTCTTCTTGTTCAGTATCTTCCAGCTCTTCTTCGGCATCGATAAATTTGACGTCATAATTGAATTCATCGGCAACCAAACTCAATGTTTCTGCATCGAGGCGTTGGTTCATGGTAACCATGAGTCCTAAATTAAAGCAAGCCGTAATGACATCGGTTACCGGGACGTCCATCATATTTGCCAATTCGGATACCGTGATAAACTCGGTTACTTTGAGTATTCTGCTTTCTTCATCTTGTTTGAGCTGATCGGCAAGGGCTTGTTCTTTGCGTTTTTGACGAACTTCACGTTTGATTTTAGAGCGTTTACTTTTGCCGCGCCCTTGCAATCGTTCAAGGGTTTCTTTTATTTGTTTTTGGATTTCTTCTTCGGTTATTTCTTTTTTCTCAGCCGGTTTTTTATAACCGCCTTTTTTTGATTTCTGGTCTTTTTGGAAACCTTGATTTTTAGCAGATGCCGAAATACGTTTACGTTTACGCTTGCGTTTTTTCTTTTCTTCGGTCGCACCGGTTTCTTTTTTCTTAGGTTTTTTTTCAAACTGACTAAGGTCAATTTTCTCACCGGTAGTTTTAATGCCTTGCAGTTTTTGATATTTGGTTGTTATTTCTTCCGGTTCTTTATTTTCTTTATCAATAGCCTCAGCCTGTTTTTCTTGAACTTGTTCCGGTTCTTTCGTTTGGGTTGTGGCTTTGGGAATCTTTTTGGTTTCCGGTTTTTTAGGCGTTTTTTCCGCAGCTTTTTTCTGTAGACTTGTGTCTTGATTTTTTTCTTCTTTTTCGGGATGTGCCGGTTCAACTGCTTCTTTGTTTTCCGGTTGTGCAAGTGGTTGTTCTGTTTCTACGGATTTAGTTGTTGAAGTGGATTTTTTATCACTCAATGCTTCGACTTTTCCGACAATTTTAGGGCCGGTTAACTTGACCCTTCCGGTAATAACTTCTTCTTTTTGTTGCGTTACCGTTTCTTCCTTCTCTTTCTCTTTGCGCAATTCGGCTTTGGCTTCTTCTTGTTCTTTTTTGATAGATGCCGATTGATCTTTGACATTTTTGTCAGACTGAAATTCTTGTTGTAATAAATTGTAAGCTTCTTCTGAAATTTTGGCACGTGGACTCGGCCGTTTTATCTCGATTTCTTTTTTTTGTAAAAAATCGATAACGGTTTGGAGTCCAACATTAAACTCAAGCATTACCTCTCTTATGGTTTTATTTGCCATATATTCTTTTATTAGTTTTTATATCTGTTTTTTTGAAAAAGAAAAAGCCATTTATTTTTTAAACTCTTCTTTTAAAATTCTAAATACTTCATAAATGGTTTCTTCTTCCAAATCGGTGCGTCTTACCAAATCATCGACATCATTGGCTAAAATGCTTTTGGCAGAATCCAGACCGATTTTTTTAAATTCTTGGATTACCCAATCATCAATTTCATCGGCAAATTCGTCTAAATCAACATCTTCTTCGTCTTGTTCTCGTTGTATTTCTATTTCGTATCCGGTGATATCGCTTGCCAAACGGATATTCTGTCCGCGTTTGCCGATGGCTTTTGATATTTCATCGGGTTTCATATAAACATAAGCGGTTTTTTGTCCTTTGGCATTTTCACCCAGTTCCAAACGTTGTATTTGCACCGGTCCTAAGGCACGTTGGATAAACAATTTATCGTTATCGGTATAATTGATTACATCGATATTTTCATTGCCCAATTCGCGCACAATACCATGAATTCGGGAGCCTCTAACGCCCACGCAAGCGCCTACGGGATCAATGCGGTCGTCATAAGTATCGACGGCGACTTTGGCTTTTTCGCCGGGGATACGTGCAATGCGTTTGACCGTAATCAAGCCGTCGAATACTTCCGGTATTTCTTGTTCAAACAATTTTTCTAAGAATCGGTTATCGGTTCTAGACATAATAACAACCGGCTTGTTGCCTTTCATCTCGACCTTTTCTATAATACCTTTGACATTATCGCCTTTACGAAAACGGTCGGAAGGAATTTGCCGGTCACGCGGCAATATCAATTCGTTGCCTTCGTCGTCAATCAAATATACGGCATTGGGGCGCACATGATGCACTTCGGCGGTATAAAGTTCGCCTTCTCTGTCTTTAAAAAATTTATGTAAATTGATAAAATCATACTCGGTTAAACGATTTTCAAGATTTTGTTTTAAGGCAATAATGGCGCGCCTTCCGAGATTGACTAATTGGAAAGGTTCGTCCAGTTCATCACCGACTTCAACATCGGGGTCAATTTTTTTGGCATCGGACAAATGAATTTCTTGGTATTCATTAATCGGATATTTGTCATCCGGCACGACGGTTCGGTATATCCAAATATCCAAATCGCCCCGGTCGGGGTTGATGATGATATCAAAATTATCTTCATCGGGCTCACTACCGTCACGTTTCTTTTTAATAATACCGTTTCTTTTACGCAAAGCATGTGCAATGACATCTTTTAGAATAGCCAATATAGTGGCTTTATCGATATTTTTTTCGTCTTTAAATTCCAGAAAGGCTTCAACCAATTCTTTGTTATTCATAACTCCTTATTATTTTTTTAAAATTTTAAGACCACTTTTGCTTCTTTTATGTCGTCAAAAGGGATAGTATTTTGTTTGACCACCGTTACTTTTCCTTTTCCTATTTTTTTAGGTTCTCTTACTTTGTTTTCCAACACAATTTGATTGTCATCTACATGAACCAAAACCCCTTCCACTTCTCCTGTTGTGGTTTTAACTTTAACCGGGCGGCTTATGTTTTTTTGAAATTGCCGTTTCAGATGAAATGGTTTGGTAATATCAACAGATGACACAGTCAATGCAAAGTCTTCGGCTTCACGATCCAAATTGTGTTCAATATGACGACTCAAATGGACGATATCGTCAATTGTTACGCCTTGGTCTCCGTCGATAATTACGTTTATGTTATTGTTTTCCGAGACTTTTACATCCAATAGAAACAAATCCGGACGTTCTTGTAATCCTGATTTTAATAATTTTTTAACTTTTTCTATCAAGCTCATGTTGATTTTTTGTATAAAAATAGGGGACTACAAGTCCCCATACCACTCTTCTCCATAAATTCGTTGCAAAGATACAATTTTTTTTTAAACTCATATCATTTCGTATATTAAAAAAATTTTGTATTTTTAGAACATAAAAAATAAATGTTATGAAAAAAATACTCGTTCCGGTCGATTTTTCTCAAAAATCAGAAGAAGCTCTTAAAGTTGCTGCCAAAATAGCCCGAAAAATAGATGGTGAAATATATGTTTTACACCTCTTGGATATCCCTTCGGGTGAAGTGGATATGATTGACGGACACCAAGTTCCCAAAGGTCCTATGGCTATGATGTTGTTTGAAACTACCCATGAAAAGTTTGATGAGTTTCTAGATAAAGATTACTTGGATGACATTCCGGTTTATGAAAAAGTAATGACCGATGCCCCGGTTGAAGGGATTTCTGAATTTGCACAAAAAAACGATATTGATTTTATAGTAATGGGCTCACACGGCACCAGTGGATTGGAAGAATTTTTTGTCGGTTCCAATACCGAAAAAGTGGTCAGAACGTCTAAAATTCCGGTTTTGGTCATCAAAAAACCTGCTGAAGAATTCAAAGTAGACAAAGTGGTCATAGCCGGTAAGTTTTTGGGTAAAAATATGAAGGAGTTTAGAAAAATTATGGAATTTTTTAAAATTTTCAACCCCGAAATTTATTTGCTTAGAGTCAATACTATTTCCAACTTCAAATCTACCAAAGAGCTGGAAGAAGTCTTTGATAATTTTTTAAAGAAAGTTCCTGAGTATACTGATTTAAAGCCGGTTATTTATGATGACTACACGGTTCAAGAAGGTATTTTTAATTTTGCCGAGAAAATTAATGCCGATATTATTGCTTTGGCAACTCGCGGCAGACAAGGTATTATGCATTTTTTAACGGATAGTATTGCCGAAAATGTGGTAAACGCTGCTAAACGGAATATTTTGACTATCAAGGTTGAGAAATAGATTGTTTTTTTGAGGAATTGAGGATTTTCCCTGCTTCATAGTTTATTTGTCACTTTTGATGATTGCTTATAGCTTCATACTATATTACTGCTTCTAATTTGAGGAAGTGAGGATTTTTTCGCTGCTTCATAGAAGGCTTTGCGCTTTGATGATTGCTTGTTGCTTCAAACAATGTTTCTGCTTACGATTTGAGGAATTGATGAAATGATGAAATGATGAGTTGAGGAAATGAGGATTATAACTGCTTCATAAATTGTTATGGTCTTTGATATTTTTTCACTACTTCTGATGTTACTTCTGCTTACAATTTGAGGAAGTGAGGAATTGAAAAGTAGGTCGCTGAGTGTTCCGTCACGACAAAAGACGTAACGGAATGTGCCGAAGCGCCGGTTTTCAATTGCAAATTTTATTAAAAACAACTTTTTACTCTCCATTACTTCTAAAATCGGCGTTCGTCACTTCGACAGGCTCAACACAAGTGTTCTATATTCGTCATTCAAGTTTTCAATATTTTGTTGTGTTTTTTAGTATAAAGCAGCCGGTTATTTTTAGCTTTTACCACACGAAAGAATTTGTGTGGTAGCGGGCGAACGCCTGCATACCGATAAAGACATGGGACACGACGGCTATAATGGTGACCGTGTAGCCGGTGATGCTTTCGGATTTTCTTTATCCTATTTTTCAAATACTACAGGACAACCCTACGACGACTATAAAGCCCGTAAAGCCGATGAAAGTATTAATTTAGGACTAACTCATAATAGTACTATTTACAATTACAACAGAAACCTGTTTAACGGCAATATTAAGACTATGGTAACCGCTTTGCGCGATACTAAAAGTAAGCCTATTGATATTGCGCTTAACAACTATACTTACGACCAGCTTAACCGTATTCGAAATATGGAGTCGCATATATTAGAACCATCTACTTTGGCTCCGCAATACAATGACTTGATACAAACCTCGTACAATTATGACCGTAATGGAAACTTAAAAAAGTTAAATCGTAATGCCATTATTGGTGGTACTGTGCAACATATGGACGCACTGACTTATCATTATAATATGACAGGCTCCCCTTCAAGGTTAGAAAACAACCAATTGCTATGGGTTGATGATGCTGTACCTGCCACCGTAACCAATGTAGATGTTGATGATCAAGATAAAGGCAACTATACTTACGATGCCATAGGACAACTTACCAAAGACGAAGCCGAAGGACTAAAAAGCATAGAATGGACGGTTACCGGCAAAGTCAAGAAAATAATTAAAGTAAAAAATGAGGTTACAGAAGAAATCAGCTTTACCTATGATCCTTTAGGCAATAGGTTAAGCAAGAGCGTTAAAAATAAAAAAGGAACGACTACGACTTACTATATCCGTGATGCGCAAGGCAATCCGTTAGCGGTCTATCAATGCACAAAAGAAAACAATGAAATAGCCTCATTCTATCTGCAAGAAAATGATATATACGGCAGCAAACGACTGGGTATCCATCATTATGATTCTAAAACCGGCAATATGCTGGTCTCTCGTCCTGCTACTGATGTATATGCCAACACCATAGGCGACAAGCAATACGAACTGAGTAACCATTTGGGCAATGTGCTCAGTGTGATTACCGACCAAAAATTACTTAACATCCAACGCGGCACACCGGTATTTGAAGCCCGTTTTGATGAGGATGATGAGATAATGCCGTTTAGCCCAACTCCGGACATAACCAAAGTAGCCAACACCGGACATGTTTTATTAGTAGAAAACACACCGGGCATACCGGAACAAGGCGCTTATACAACCATAAGTTTACAATCCGGCAAAAAATATTTGTTAAACTTTGACATGCCGCTTAACGAACTCGAAGGCACGTTTGAAGTAATCATTTTGGATAATACTTCGAATGATGCAGTTATAAAAGAGCTTATAGAACAAAAACAAACCGGACACCTAAGTTACACGTTTACAGCCCCAACCACCGGTGGTTACACCCTATCATTCTTAACCTACGAAAAAGCCCAAGGCACATTTAGCCTCGACAACATAGAAATTTTAGACATAACCGGATTAAACCCCGCCGAAGTAGCCGCACATTCGCAAGAAATGCCTATCTTTGTACCAAGCGTTCTTTCATTTAGTGATTATTATCCTTTTGGTATGTTGATGCCGGGTAGGCATGCAAGTAGTAGTTTTTATAGGTATGGATTTGGTGGGCAAGAGAAAGATGATGAGATTAAGGGAAAAGGTAATCATATTGCATATGCCGAAAGAGGATATGACCCAAGAGTAGCAAGATGGATAAGCGTTGATGTCTATGCACCGGCATTAGCCTCATTTTCACCTTATAATTATGCCTTAAATAATCCCATTTGTCTTGTTGATGAAGAAGGAAATTGGCCTAAACCTTCAAGTTTATTGCCGGATGACACTTCACCTTTGATAAAAGGCTTGGTTGATGGAGTATGGGAAGGCTTAACAGGTTCAGTAGGATTTGCTTGGGATTATGCAACTGATTCAAAATTCAGGGAACAAGTAAACGCTTCTTTCAAAGCATTAATAAATGATCCGTTAGGAACACTTCAAGGTATTGTAGATGAATATGCAGATTTAATAAACAGGACTTTATCAGGAGATGCTTCTGATGAAGATATTTATAGAATTGGTGAGGAAATAGGTGAAAATGGCATTGGTTTGCTACTTGGTGGTTCAACTTTGGTTGCCAAAGGTGTCAAAAAATTTAGCAAACTTAAAATTGCGAAAGGTAGGTTTGTTAAAAAAATTATTAAAGAAACAGAAAAAATGCCTGCTTGGGTTAAAGCAGGTAAAGACTTTGAGATTGATTTAATGAATAAGTTTGTTAATAAGGGTTATAAGGTAGTTACACAAGTCTCATTTGCAGCAATAGATCCAAAAACTGGAAAAAAAATTAGAGCAGTTGTTGATGGTATTGTTATAAAAAATGGAAAAATCTTAGGTTTCGTTGAAGCAAAATTAACCAAAGGAAAAACCCAATTAACAAGAAATCAAAAAATTGTTTATGAAGCTTTAAGGAAAGGAGAAGCGGTAGCAGTTGGCAGTAAAGCAAAAAAAGTAGAAGAAATAACAAAAGGTGCTATTAAAGTTGGAGAAAAAGTCAAAGCAAATGTACATATTTTATATAAACAATAATAATTATGGAAAGAAAAGAATTGTTTTTCAGTTTGCTAAACAAGGAGTTGTCAAAGGATGGATTTAAATTTGTTAAAAGTAAAAAAATATTTAGGAAGAAAGAAAATGGCAATGATTTTTTTATTGAATATGAAACTTGGCCATATTTTTTTGCAATCAAAACCCATTATTATATTTTTTTAAAAGAAGTAGAAAAAATAAAAAAAAAGGCATGGGGCGAGATATATCAAAGATATTATACATTAGGAGACACTAAACAAGATATAGAAAAAACAGACACCGAAAAAAAGGTAATCGAAGTTGCTAAAAAAGAGATAAAATTTTATCATTCTTTTTTAAAAGATTATTTCAAAAAAAACTCTAACTATGAGCATATAGATAAAACTCTTAACGAAATTCCCGGAAAGAATTTACACTTGAGTTTTAATGAAATTTTAACTAGCTATTTAGCTATTATTGTTGCAAAACTTACAAATAATCCAAAAATTGAAGAATTATTTGTTTTTTATAGAAATGTAATAATAAGTTTAAAAAATGAAAAACTTTTTTCAAAAACACAGGAAGAATATATAGATGAAAGTATTGTTAAGTATGATTTATTAGTTGATTATTTAAGAAAAATGAAAAAATGAAAAAAGTAAGAGAAAATTTTATTATTATTAAAGATCCAAGTATTAGTCCTCAAAAATAATATGACTAACTATGAAAAACGTATATAGAATAAAATTGGCATGTTTAAAAAAGATTAATAATGAGACTATTAAACTATTTTTCGATTATTTAAAAACATTTGAAGGAGGAAAGTATTTTCCTGCAAAATGCGATGTATATGAACCTGTGAAAACTGTTTTACATCCTAATGACTATAACAAACAAGTGAATTGGCTTTTACAACCAGCAAGTTCTTTGATATGTAAAACCAAAGATGGTGTTTTTTTAGGAATAATTGAAAATAAAACAAAAGCAGAAATTTTTGTTATTCAAAATGGAAAAAAAACGCCCTTTGGGAATCAGGAAGAAAATATATTTAAAACTGAAATTACAATATGGATAAAAAGTAATGATTATAACCATTTAGCTATTTTTATTAAAGAATTATATGAACGATTAGAATGTGATTATGGTTTTTTAACATTGGAAGATGACTATTTAAATCAGAACTTTATCAGAAAAGTTATTCATAATGACATAACAATTGAAGAATTTGTTGGCGATAATTTAAATGATTTTATACCCGGAATTTATTGGTTAAATTTTTTTGGAAATTTACCAATGTTTCATCATATTCATAAAATTAACCTTAATGATTTTTATACTGAAAAATTAAAAAATAATTCATTGCTTGTAAAAGTTTTTGAACATCCGTCGGACTATAACAAAAGATATGCATTTATTAATACTAAGAAACTAAGAAGTTTAATTGGTGAAAAATATATATTTGATAAATCAGATATAATTGAAAAGGAATTCTAAAAACGTTATTTAAAAAAAATGAATAAAACTTTATTAATTTTATTTTTGGGAATTTTTACCATAACCAATGCACGGATATGATGTAGTTTACAAAAGAATTGATGCAGATGGAAATGTATACATAGGTCAAGCTAAAAGCAAAGAAAGATTTATAAAAAGAATGAAGGAACACGACAAGAAGTTTTCCGATACTGATTGATTTTGAATTTGAGATTTTAGATATAGCAGAACCTGGAATAGAAATTAGATGTATTAGAAGAAAGTCATATAAGAAAAACAGGTATTCCAACCACAAAAAAGACAGCAAAGAATGGAACAGGAACAATTAAAAATAAAAGATACCAAATGAATGATAAGAGATATAGAGAAAATGGAGGAACTGTAAATAAACAAAAAGGATCATATTAATTATAATATATTATGAAAAAAATAAAAAAAGGAGATGTTTTTGTGTTCAAGTATAATGATAGAAAGTTTGTTGTTGGTCAAATTATCAGAAAAATGGAACATCATATTGTTGTGATTATCTTTAAAGATTTGATTGACAAAAACAAATTGAATGATATTAATATAGATAAACTTACACCTATTTTGATAGCGAATACATTTGAAAGTAAATTGGAAAAAGGTGACTGGGTTATAGTTTCTAATAAAAGTGTTAAAAATAAATTTGAAAAAAGTAGATATTATAAAGTTGGGATGAATGGTAGAAAAACTTTATTAATAAATGAAAAAAATGAAATAATAAGAGAATTAAAAAAGGATGAAGAGGATAATTATTGTTATGAGAAATATGTTTCACCTGTTAGATTAGAAAAAGCGATTAGAGCATTTATTGATAAAGATGCATGGAAAGAGAGTTATAATTGTCTACTAATCTCTAAATATTATTAATATTCAGATTGTGAATGCAATTTTAAAATTTATATAAAAAAAATGAAGCAAGCACTATTAATTTTATTTTTGGGAATTTTTACCATAACCAATGCCCAAAATAGAGAGTCACAAGTTGTAGATGAATTAATAGCGGTTACAAAAGTAAAAGAATCTTTACCGCTTATGGTTAATTCTATAATAGACAGATTTAAGCAGAAAAGCACTAATATTCCTGATACATATTGGGAAGAAATAAAAAATAGCATAGACTATTTTACTTTTTTAGAGAAGGTTAAAAAACTTTATATCGAAAATTACAACTTAGCAGAACTAAAAGAATTGGTATCGCTTTATAAATCGGGAAATATAGAATCTTATAAGCTAAAATTAGAAAAGATAACACCACAACTTTATCAAATAGGAAAAGAATTTGGACAACAAACAGCTCAATTTATTGTAGAGAAAATTAAAGCCTATAAAAAATAAGCCCCGCTACCGCCAGCTTGTAGCTGGTGGTAGTTTAATCTTAAAAAAATCGTGTGGTAAAAGCTAAAAAGAAACCAAAAAGCCACTTGTTTTTAGTGGCTTTTTTGGCTTTAAAACTTTGCAATAACATCCAACGAACTAAAAGGCACGTTTGAAGTAATCATTTTGGATAATACTTCGAATGATGCAGTTATAAAAGAGCTTATAGAACAAAAACAAACCGGACACCTAAGTTACACGTTTACAGCCCCAACCACCGG